>CAMJES010000035.1 GCA_946404705.1 uncultured Ruminococcus sp.
ACCACCGAGATCTACACTCTTTCCCTACACGACGCTCTTCCGATCTTGAAGCCTGTCAAGAGCATTCACAAGGCTATCGTCAGCATGGAAAACGGCGACCTCAGCTATGCTCCCGACTATTTCGGAAATGACGTTCTCGGTAATCTCTGCGAGGGACTTGCAAAGACAAATGCCGCACTTAAAGGCTATGTTGATGATATAGCGTCCAACCTCAGCAAAATGGCGAATGGCAGCTTTGATATCAAGTTCTCGGCTGATTATGTCGGCGACTTTACATCTATAAAGGGTTCTATCATAGAGATTGCAAAGTCGATGCACGGCGTTATTAACGGCGTAAGCACAGCTTCATCTCAGGTCACTATCGGTGCAGACAGCGTTTCCGAAACCGCTACGAGCCTTGCAATGGGCGCAAGCGAGCAATCGCAGACCGTTGACGAGCTGAATGAGATCGTTGAACATTTTATGACGCTTGTTTCGAACAGCGTTGAAAACGCTGACAAGGCAAGGGATTACTCAAATCAGACGGGTGAATGCGTTGAAAGCAGCAATGTCAGCATGAGAGAGCTTCTTGATTCGATGAATCAGATAACCGAAATGTCCACTCAGATCGAAAAGATCGTTAAAACTATTGATGATATCGCATTCCAGACCAACATACTTGCGCTTAATGCGGCAGTTGAGGCGGCAAGAGCAGGTGCGGCAGGCAAGGGCTTTGCAGTCGTTGCAGATGAAGTCAGAAATCTTGCTTCCAAGTCGGCAGAGGCAGCTAAGGGTACGACTGTTCTTATTCAGAATACGACCGAGGCTGTTGCAAAGGGTTCGGCTATCGCAAACGCTACGGCTGAATCGCTCGAAGCTGTTACGACCAAATCTAAGGAAGTCAACGACCTTATCGAGAGCATTTCAAATGCTTGTGACGAGCAGAGAACGCAGATCGCCGTTATCACGGACAAGCTTAACGCTATTTCGGATATTGCGAGAAAGAACGCTGCGACTGCCGAAGAATCCGCTGCTTCAAGCGAGGAACTCAGCGGTCAGGCAAGAACTCTCGACGACCTTATGTCGCAGTTCAGAGGTTGATAAAAATACATAAATAGCCTGAGAGGATATTTTCTTCTCAGGCTATTTTTATAGCAGTATGTTCCGATACGGCAAACCGCCGCAGTCCTGGGGGAGAACTGCGGCGGTTTTGATTTTGTCGATTTCCTGTGATGTCAAAGCGTGATGTCATAACGTGATGCCGTGCATGATGTCATTCGTGGTGAGTTTAAATGTCGGTTGTGGTGCTGTGAATAATGTTAAACGTGTTGTCATTCGTGCTGTTGTTCATGTTGTCATTCGTGCTGTCGTTCGTGCTGTCGTTCGTGATGTCATATTTGTTTAATTAAACACTTAGTTGGGGCTTATTCATCGGTCTTTTCTGTGTCGATGATCTCGCCTTCGAGAACCTCGGGTTTTTCCTCTGCAGCTTCAGCTGCTTCGGCTGGTTCTTCCTCCTTGGGAGGTTCGGGTTTAACAAGCTTTGCTCCGCATTGACCGCAGAATGAATTCTCGATAGGACACTCAGCTCCACATTCAACGCATTTTACTGCGCCTTTGAGTGAGAGAAGCTGTGCTTTCATTTCATCAATTGAATTCAAAGCCTCGGTGACTTCGTTTACAGTTTCGGCAATATCAGCATCGGGGTTATCCTTATACTTATTATAATAGAATTCACCGATAACGGAATAGTTTGAGCGCACGAAGTTCTCCTTAGCAATGATCTTGCCGTTAAGCTTTGCGCTTTCACCTACGAATTTTGTCTTTTCGCTGACAACCTTACCTGTTTCTGTTATTGTTTTGCTGATTTTTTCGATTACATCGTTCATAATGTTTTCCTCCTGTCTAAAAAGTAGGTGTGAAAGAAGCGGAACAATCCTTGACATTGCCCTGCATCCTATATCTTGCTTGACATTTAATATTATACATCATATAATATTAAATGTCAATACCTTTTATGATTTTTTTTATAATTTTTTTATTATTCTCAGAAAGTGACGGTTTTATGCGGAAAAGTGAGTGAAATTCTTCGCCGAGAGCGGATATTTCACACTCGGTTGAGGTATAAAGCGTACCTAAGCGCTCACCCTTATGCACAGGGTCGCCGACCTTCTTATCAAATATTATGCCTGCAGTCGGGTCGATAGAAGCTTCCTTTGATTTTCTGCCTGCGCCGAGTTTAAGGGATATCATTCCCGTTTCCTCGCAGGATATCGACTCGACAAATCCATCCTCATCGGCGAAAACTTCAAGGCTGTTCGAGGCTTTGCCGAAAAGCGAATAATCATCAATAACGTTCGGGTCGCCGCCTTGGGCAGCGATCATTGTGCGCAGGGCTTCAAGAGCTTTTCCCGAAGTAAGAGCGTCCTCCGCTATATCAAGACATTCCTCAAAGCTGCCTTTTCCTGCAAGGCGGAGCATTTCCGCGGCAAGAGTTACCGAAACCTCGCGAAGGTCGCTCGGGGCGTTGCCTTTGAGTGCTTCAATCGCTTCGATGACTTCAAGCGAGTTGCCGACCGCCTTTCCGAGCGGCTGATCCATATCGGTGAGGACTGCCGAGCATTTTCTTCCTGCAAGCGTTCCGACATTAACCATTGCTCGGGCAAGCTTCTCCGCGTCCTCTTCGGTTTTCATAAAAGCGCCGTCACCGACCTTGACGTCAAGGACGATTCCGTCTGCGCCCGTTGCAAGCTTCTTGCTCATTATAGACGAGCAGATAAGCGGAATGCTGTCCACAGTTGCAGTTGCGTTGCGCAGAGCATAGAGTTTTTTATCGGCAGGCACAAGCGAGCCGGTTTGACCTGCGACTGCAAAGCCTGCTTTTTTTACGCAGGAGAGAAACTCAACGTAGGAGAGTGCGGTGTTGAAGCCGGGGATCGATTCGAGCTTGTCTATCGTTCCGCCCGTATGTCCGAGGCCTCTGCCCGACATTTTCGGGACATATATTCCGCAGCTTGCGGCAATGGGAGCGGTTATAAGCGTGGTTTTGTCGCCAACGCCGCCCGTGCTGTGTTTGTCGGCGCAGAATTTATCGAGGTTCGGCTTCTGCATATCTCCCGAACGTGCCATAGCCATTGTAAGGTCGGTCGTTTCTCTGTCCGATAAAGAAGAAAAGCATACCGCCATAAGCCATGCCGAAGCCTGATAATCGGGGATGCTGCCGGAAACATATCCGGCAACAAACCAATTGATCTCTTCGGCAGAAAGCTCTGCGCCATGCTTTTTCTTTGCTATTAATTCATACATTGTTATCATGCAACATCAATCCCCGTATAGTAATATTTCAAGATCTGATCGTATGTATATCCGATTTTGCCGAGGTAGTTCGCACCGTTTTGGCTCATTCCTACGCCGTGGCCCCAGCCGTAGGTCGTGAAGATGAAATATCCGTCCGAATAGGTGATATCGAAGCTTGCGCTCTTGAGGTTGTATGAAAGTACGCTTTCTCTGAGTTTGCGTCCTGTTATGGTAGCCTGTCCGTCAACATCGACCGTTGAAACGTAGTTGCCGTCAACATAGCCTGTGACTCTCAGCCAGTTTTCGGGGTTATCCGAAAGAGTTATGCCGAGGTAGCGTTCAAGCGCCGAGCGGATATCGCTTTCGGAGAATTTTGTCTGCTTGCCGTAGTTGGGGTCGGATTCTGCGTCAAACGGACATTCAACGCTCACAAGGTAGGGAATACTTCCGCCCCAGACGTTGACCGAAGACGCGGTATATCCCGAAGATGAAGCCATATAAACAGTCTGAGCGACTTTTCCGTTGTAGTAGCAGCATTTGCCCCAGACAGATTTGACAAGGTCGACTATTCTCTGCGGAGGATTGCTCTTTACAAGCACGGACGGGGTAAGTCCGTTTACGTTGTGATATTTTACATACGAATAAGCGGCAACAGCCTGAGCCTTGATAGCTTCATCGCTGAACGAAGCGGATATCTCGTTGTTTACGATCCTGCAAACAAGGTCGAATGCGTCGTCCGTATGTACCGAGCCGCCGTATTTTGCGGTAAATACCTCGCTTCCGTCAACAGAGGCGGAAAGATCTTCGGCAGCTGTTGTTTCCGCCGTTGTGGTAATAAATGTCGGCGTGGTTTCAACGGGAGCGTCGATCGTTATGATAACATCTGCGACAGAAACGGGTGCGATATCGGTTATGCTTGTGACGGGGATATTTTCGGCGTTGTTATTTGCAGGAGTGGGATCATCGTCAATGATCTCTTCTTCATCGTCCTCTTGAAGCTCTTCGCCGATATCGTCTGCCGGAGCGTCGTCATCTTCCGAGCCGAGCTTGGAAAGATTTTGTTCCTGATTGTTGTCCTCGGCAAAGACATCGTTCTGCGAAGCAACATCTTTGTTTTCGCTGATATCATTCTCTTCTTCGGCATGACCCGAAGGAAGACGGATCGGAATTTCCTCTTCGGTTGCGGCGTGGTCGGGTGGAACGGTCGTAACAGTTTCGTGTTTTGTAACGATATCGGAATAATCCATCTTTGCATATTCCGAAACTGCTGCCGAGGTAGCCTCGCCTATATCCTCGCCTGTATCGGCATCGGTTTCCGTTGAATAGTAGAAATCCATGGAGATCGGCTCTTCATCAACATCTTCGACAAGGCAGAACGCAAAGGTATAAAACCCTGCAACCAGCAGCAAAGATGCGATGCCGCTCAGAACTGTACTTTTCTTCATAGTTATTTCCTTTCAGTATGTCCTTTATTCAATGTATGATCCGCCGTTGAATTTATAATAAATGGCAGGCCATTTTGGGTTCTGGTTAACGTAAAATCCTGTCGTATCAATGTTGTCGGTGGTTTCGCCGGGACGCAGACGCCTTGCGATAATAACGTGACGAGCCTCGTCCCATTCGTATGCGCAGGTCGAAAGCGTGAGGTATTTATCGTTTTCATCAAAGTCAATTCCTGTGATGAACTGGCTGCGGACAGTTATCTCGTTTTTGAAATTCTCGAAGGTATATTTGCCGCTGTCCTTGAAATTGACATAATTGATGTAATCGAACAGATTTCCGTCGTCATGCTCGGGAAGGGTATTGATGACGAATGAAGATATTATTACATAGGTATAGTTTTCGTAGTAGTTGTCGTAGTAAACAAACGGGTTTTTGAGCCAGTATTTGAGATCCCATTTATAATAGTCGAGGTTTCCGAACATTGAACCGTCACGGTTGTTATGGCCGTAAAGGATAATGTTGCTGCTCTGCTTGTCGGAATAGTCGTTGACAACGTTTCTCGGGTCGGCGAAAACCGTTCCGACCGAGCGCACCTGATCGTAGAAATTGTGTTTAAGGTAGTAGCTGTCGTCACGCTGGACAACAGGCTCGCTGAGAACATCGGGGATATAGATATATCCGACATAATCGGGGTTGATAGCAAGCATTTTCTCTGCGGCTTCGGACTTGACGAGCGGCGGACGCTCAGCTTCGGGGATATCCTCAACATTTTCGGAACTCGGTGCGTCCGTGACTGCAGGATCGGCTGAAGATGCGTTTGATGCACTATTATATATAACGTTGAGCTTGTTATTGTTCTGCTTTGCTTCAAACTGGTGGTAAAAATATATTGCAAGCACTACGATACACGCGATAAGGACTGCAATTGCGAAAAGGGAGAAAACCTTGCTGAAGATCTCCTTTCGCGAGTCGCCCTTGTGAGGGATAAAAGCCTCGGAAAAGCTTTTCTTCTTTTTTTCCTTTTCTTTGTAGTGCTGTGACTGGTAAACTTCATCGGCAAGTGCCATTATGTAAAAACTCCTTTATTCTGCTGAACCTGCGGTAACGGTAGTTACCTCTCCATCTTCGGTTTCGGGAACGCTTGTAACGGTGCTGTCCTCCGAGTCGGAAGAGGTTTCCTCGGCAGAGGTTTCGCTTTCTGCTGTGGTTTTCTTGGTTGTTTTTTTAGTTGTTTTCTTGGTTGTGGTTTCTTCTTCGGCAGTAGTCTTCTTGGTCGTCTTTTTAGTTGTGGTTTTTTCTTCCTCGTCAGCTTCGGCGGTGGTTGTCTTCTTCTTGGAGGAAGATGTTTCATCGCTGCCGTCCTCGGAGGTTTCTTCGGGAACAGTTGTTGTTTCATCCGTGTTTTCATCATCGGATGCGGAGGTCTGCTTTTTCTTTAATCTCTTTAATGTTGTTTCGCTTTCGTCCTCTTCATCCTCTTCGGGGGCGGTCGTTTCCTCTGTGGTCGTGGTTTCGCCCGACATTATTGCAGTCCAGTCAACGCCTCTTGCGTTCGGATTGAACGATGCCGTGGTGAAATCATAGTCGGAAACGCTTTCTCCGTCACGGAGCTTGCGCGCGAAAACAACAAAACGTGAATTTGAGAACTCGTTTGAGCAGGTCGAAAGCACCAAAAGCTTATCTCCGAACTCTGCCTTAACGGGGGAGATGATCTGGTTGCGCGATTGTACCTCGCCCATATACCAATCAAAGGTAGCCTCGTCATTGAGGGCTTCGATATAGTCGTGATAATGGAAAACAACGCCATTTGAGTCCTGCTTTTCGAGCGCATTTGTTACGAAATAAGCATAAATAAGGTATGTACCCGTTTCATACTCGGTTCTCAGCGTTACGACAGGGTTCTCGGCATAGAAATCGAGGTTTTGCTTGTAGTTTTTGAGGTTGCCGAACATTGTGCCGTCCTCTTGGTTGTGACCGTAGAGAACAATATTCGGGGAAACATAGTCCTCGCTTATCGTGCAGCGGTAATCCATAAAGATCGCGCCGCCCTTGTTCTGCTCGTCATAATAGGTATGCGTAAGGTAATATGTGTTGGTGGTATCGCTCGGGTCTTGAACGACAGGCTGATACAAGTCACAGCCGTCAAGCTCGATAAATCCGACTACCTTATCGCTTATGCCTTTATAATAGGACATAATATCTATGTTATGCTGCTGTTCTTCTTCCTCGGTGGGAGCAATAGTAACAACATTGCCGTCGCTGTCGATGGTCGTTTTTGCGGTGGTCGTTACGACCTCTTTTATTTCTTCAAGGTCTTTTACCGCTCTGTTCGACTGGATAAGAGTGCTTGCAAGCATAATTCCTGCGCCGACAAAAACTATCACAGCGATAATGAAAACTATCTTGCGGATAATTTCAAAAACGCTGTCGCCTTTCCACGGAAGAATTTCTTTCAAGATGTTTTTCTTCTCTTTTTCAATGGCGTTATCGGCGTTTAAAACGTCGGGAGAAAGCGGTTCGGGATCAAAGGGCGGAATATCATCTGTCGTGGCAGCTTTCTCTTCGGAAGTTTGCGTATCGGTTTCGGAAGTGTTTGTATCGGAAGTGTTTTCCGCTTCGTCCGTTTCGGGTTCATCGTCCTCGATAATTTCGTCATCGGGCAGTTCTGTGGTATCATCGGAGCTTTCGGCATTTTCGCTTGGCTCGGTTTCTTCTTCCTCTATCTCTTCGCCCTCGGGTTCGGGAGTGTCGGGTGTCTGCTCTTGTATATCGGGAACAAGGTCGTTCCAGTCGGGTATATTCGCAGCGAGTATCTGAATGGTTTCTTGTTCCGTTTCGGTTTCTGCGGCGGAATCATCAAGTCCGTTTTCAAAGACGCTGCGGAAGCTGTTGTTTTCTGCGGCGGAGGTATCGGAGAAATCTGTTACCGGAATAACTCCGTTCAGAACGGCTTGCGGTGCGGTTTCCTGTTCGGGTTCCTGCACCTCGTTAGTTTCCTTTTCGGAATTATCATTGGAAATATTACTGTCTGTAATATCCTCCGCTGTTTCGGAAGTGAGGATATCGCTGTTCTGTGTGGTTTCGTCCGTTTCTGCCGAAGCTTCGGTTTCTTCGGTAGGCTCGGCGCTTTCGGGCGAAGCTGCGGCGTCCAAAGCGGTGTTTTCTTCGCTGCGTTCGCTCAACGGCGCGTTCGGAACTATATCGTCCGTTTGCGATTTAGGTTCTTCGGCAGTTTCCGAAGCTTCTTCGGGAGCCTGCTCGGCATTTGCCACGGTATCTTCCTCGGGAGGGACAGGCTTCATGTGACGGGGGACATACTCTCCCATCGGGGAAAGCTCTTCGGAAAACTCCTCGGAGAAATCATCATTCTGTATGCTGTTTTGCGGTGCGGCAGGTTCAGACTTTTTCTTGTCGAACTCCGCAATGATATCATCGACTGTAAAGTCGAACTTGTTATCAGACATTAAAGTTAATTCCTCTTATTGGTTATAGATAAAGCTGTAATCGGGTTCTTTTGCGTTATAATTTATCGAAGCGAGCGTTGTATCGACCTCGGCGGATTCACCGTCGCGGACGCGTCTTCCGATAACGACAAATCTTGACGGTTCAAACTCATTCGAGCAGGTGGAAAGCGTTACGAATTTGTCGCCCTCTTGTATATCAACGCCGGTATTGATAGCGGTGCGTTCAAGGATATTATCAACGAAGGTATCGAAGGGGCGCTTTTTGCCGAAGTTTATGTAGTTGTGGTAGTCGAAGATTATTCCGTCACGGGTATGCTTCGGTTCAACTTCGATAACGAACGCCGCAACTATCTTGTAGGTGTATTCTTCGTAAAGATTGGAGAAGGTGAAGGTCGGGTGGTTGACATAGAAATCAAAGCCCTTTGTGCTGCTCGAGGACGGCTTGACCTTATAGTAGGCGAGCGTTCCGAACATTGTACCGTCACGCTGGTTATGACCGTAAAGAATGATATTGTCGCTCTGATTGAAGCTGTAATCATTGACGGTGCAGCGGTAGTCGGCGAAAACCGTTCCCGGCTGCGCTTTCTGACCGTAGAAATTGCGGTCGAGGTAGTAGTCGTTGTTATCGGTCTGGACAACGACATTATTGACGTAGGTACCGTCTATCTTTATCCAGCCTGCGGTATCGGGGTTGTCCGAAACGAACTGTTCCATGCTATCAAGCTGAACAAGCGGCGGCGGAGGTGTTGTGACTGTGACTTCATCTTCAGGAGGCGCGGTCGTTTCAGCAGGAGTGGTTTCGGAAGTTATAACGGTCGTATGCGCTTGGGCAAGTTCTTCGTTAAGCTTGCGGTTGCGCCGCTCGGACGCAAATATGCATATAAGGATTATTATTGTTACAAGCAGGACAGCCGAAGCGACTATTGTGACTATCTTTGAAGCTTTGAGCTTCGGGGGATCGTCCTTATGCGGTATAAATTTATCGGAAAAGCTTTTGTTTGACATTCGTTTTACCTCTCACGGGGTTTATCTGTTGTAAATAACGTTCCAGTCGGGTTCTTTTGCGCTCTTGTTGGTGTAGGCTGCCGATGTATCGACGCTCGGGTCTTCGCCTTTTCTTGTGCGCCGCGCGATAACGACAAATCTTGACGGTTCAAACTCGTTCGAGCAGGTCGAAAGGGTCAGGAACGTATCGCCGTACTCAACGTCAACGCCCGTGACTATCTGTGAGCGTTCGGTAACGTTTTCGATAAAGCTGTTGAAGCGTTCCTTTGAGCTGAGGTCGATATAGTTATGATAATCGAAAATAACGCCATCGGCGGTCTGCCATTTTTCAACGGGAGTTACGAAGCAGGCGATGATCTTGTAGGTATCGGTGCTGTAATTCGAGCTGAAAGTGATGGTCGGGTGGGATTTATAGAAATCGAGGTCGTGCTTATACTTGGCGAGGTCGCCGAACATTGTTTTGTCCTTTTGGTTATGGCCGTAGAGAACGAGGTTGTCCGAGCGTTCGCGCGCATTCAGCGTTGCACGGGTATCGAGGAAAATCGTTCCTGCTTTGTTTTTGCTGCCGTCAAACGAGCGTTTGAGGTAGTATTCGTTGCCGTCCTTGCCCTTGCGCTGAACTACGGGGAGGGCGATGTTGGTATCGTCTATCTGCACCCAGCCGACGGTGTCTTCATTTATGGCAAGAAGCTGCTTTGCGCCGGGGAGAAGTTCTCCGCCGTTGTCACCGGGGGCGATATGCGTTATAAAGCTGCTGTAAAGGTCTTTGAGCGAGCTGTTGAGGAATTTTGCGCTTAAAGACAGCCGCAGCTCGTTTCCGAGTATGGCTATGCAGCCGATAAGTATAACAAGGCAGAGCTGGGTGAAGATCTTGCTCACGACTTCCTTTGCGCTGTCGCCTTTCTGGATAAGGAGCCAATGACCTCTGCGCTGTTTCTTTTTTTGTTTCTGAGCTTTTTTATAGGCTTTTTGAGCCTCACGGGATAGAGCCATTTTTATTATCAGTTCCTAATCTTTTCTATATAATTATTAGTAGTATAATTATACAGCAATTCTCGAAAAAAGTCAAGAAAATGCTATCGTTTTGTAGTATTTGCCAAATATAAGCGCCGCAAAATTACATATAAACAATAGATTTTCGGAAATAAGGCGTGATTTCAGAATATTTAATTAAAAATATACTCTCTGTATTGACAAAATTGCAGATATATTGTATAATATCATCAAATAATTCTATGTATGTTGGAGGATCAAATATGCGTTGTCCGTTTTGCGGTTTTGAAGAAACAAAGGTAGTTGATTCCCGCCCTGCCGACGGTCAGAAGCGCCGCCGCAGAGAATGCACGAGCTGCGGAAAGCGTTTTACGACATACGAATCGGTCGAAGTTCCCGTTCTGCTCGTTACGAAAAAGGACAACACGGCGGAGCTTTTCAACCGCAACAAGCTTATCGCAGGCATTTCTACGGCGGTGAAGAAGCGCCCTGTATCCGCAGGCGACATCAACCGCATTGTTGAGGAGATCGAAAGCTATTATGCAAACAAAATGGTGACGCAGGTCACAAGCTCCGAGATCGGCGACAGAGTTCTTGCGGCGCTTCGTGAGATAGATCAGGTCGCTTACGTTCGCTTTGCGTCCGTTTACAAGGACTTTGATGATGTTGACAGCTTTATTGATATTATTTCGGAGTTGCGCAGCGGAGAGAAAAAACACTAAGCTCTATTAGTCCGACGGTTCGGGAAACGTTCCGCCGGATTTTTTGTTTTGCAGACCCGAGCGGACGGCTTTCGCGCGGAGAAAACGGCGTTTTGCGGCTGTTCGGATATCGGGCTTCGGCTGTGTTTATTCAAATTGAAGCTGTAAAAATGCGTTTTATACATAAATTGATGTATAAAATATAAAAATATGCAGAAATAATTGCATAAAACAAAATAAATTTGAAAAATATGCAAAAACACTTGACAAAAACAGGATATGGTGTATAATTAGTCTTGTACGATAAATGTCGTTGAAAATTTTATATATTTATATTTTTTTGGAGGAATTTAAAATGGCAAAGGAAATCAAAAAGGTTGTTTTGGCTTATTCGGGCGGACTTGATACTTCTATCATCATTCCGTGGCTCAAGGAAAACTACAATAACTGCGAAGTTATCGCTGTTTCGGCAAACGTAGGTCAGGGTACGGAGCTTGACGGACTTGAAGAAAAGGCTATCAAGACAGGCGCTTCAAAGCTTTACATCGAAGATCTTACCGAAGAATTCATCACGGACTACATTTACCCGACTGTTCAGGCAGGCGCTATCTATGAGAACAAGTATATGCTCGGTACATCTTTTGCCCGTCCTATCATCGCAAAGAGAATTGCAGAGATCGCTGTCAAGGAAGGCGCTGACGCTATCTGCCACGGCTGCACGGGCAAGGGCAACGATCAGGTTCGTTTTGAGCTTGCTATAAAGGCTTTCGCTCCCGAGATGGAGATCATCGCTCCTTGGAGAATTTGGGATATCAAGAGCCGTGACGAAGAGATCGACTATGCAGAGGCTCACAACATTCAGATCGGAAGAGCGTCGTGTAGGGAAAGAGTGTAGATCTCGGTG
>CAMJES010000036.1 GCA_946404705.1 uncultured Ruminococcus sp.
AATAAGCGCAATTCACAAGTCGGTTCAGCAAGTTTTTGTCAGACAAAACTTGTTCCGTTTCCCGATTTTTGTTGTGAATTGCGCTTTTTTAGCTATACTTTTTTGAGCTGTTTCTACAAGCCTTTCGCTAAGGTTTAGGGAGTTTCGCTTCTGCGGAAGCGACAAGGGGCTGCTCGCCCCCTTGACCCCTCGCCACCCTTTGAAAAGCGTGGACGTAAACTTTTATCCGCTTCGCGGTTTACCCAACAAATATTGAATTCGCCAATAATTCCGCATTCCGCATTCCGAATTTATCTCAGCTTTGATCCGTTCGGTACGTCTTTATCTATAAAGATCACTCTTGCGTCTTCGCCTACGTCTGCGGCTACTATCATTCCTTCGCTCTCTACTCCGCATAGCTTTGCAGGTGCGAGGTTTGCGACTACGATCACTTTCTTTCCGATAAGGTCTTCCGGCTGATACCATTTTGCAATTCCCGATACGACCTGTCTGCCGTCCATTCCGTCGTCAAGCTGTAATTTCAGCAGCTTCTTTGCTTTCGGAACTTTTTCGCACTCCTTTACCTCTGCAACTCTAAGGTCTACCTTGCCGAAATCGTCAATGGAGATAATATCGGAGAGAGGAAGAACGTTTGATGCTTCTTCCTCGGCAGGCTCGTTTGCTTTGATAAGCGCATTAAGCTCGTCAATTTCCTTTTCAACGTCAATTCTCGGGAAGAGGAGGTCGCCCTTCTTTACGGTTACATTCGCAGGAAGTACGCCGAATTTATCGAGGTTCTCGTACTTAACGTCGTCCTCGGAAGCGCCGATCTGCTCCCACACCTTCGGCATTGTTGACGGCATAAACGGTGCAAGCACGGCGGAAATGATTCTTATTGATTCGAGCAGATTATAGAGTACAGCTGCAAGTCTTGGCTTATTCGCTTCGTCCTTTGCAAGAATCCAAGGAGTCGTTTCGTCTATATACTTGTTCGAGCGTGATACAACTTTGAAAATTGCGATAAGTGCGTCCTGAAGCTTTGTATTTTCAATGCAGTCGTCGACTTTTGCAAGAAGTTCGGTCGCTTCTTTGATAAGCTCATCGTCAAACTCGCCGCTCGTTTTCTCGGTCGGAAGCGTTCCGTCAAAGTATTTGAGCGTCATTGCAACGGTTCTTGAAACAAGGTTGCCGAGTCCGTTTGCAAGGTCGGAGTTGATGCGGTTTATCATTATCTCGTTTGAAAATGCGCTGTCTGCGCCGAGTGCCATTTCACGCATGATATGGTAACGGATAGCGTCTGCACCGTAGCGTTCGCTTAAAACAAACGGGTCAACGACATTGCCGAGCGATTTGCTCATCTTCTGACCGTTGAAGGTTATCCAGCCGTGGACTGCGAGGTGCTTCGGCAGCGGCTGGTCGAGTGCCATAAGCATTGCAGGCCAGATTATTGCGTGGAAACGCATGATATCCTTTGCGACCATATGAACATCGGCAGGCCAGAACTTGTCGTAGTCGTCATAAGCGCTGTTTTCATAGCCGAGTGCTGTGATATAGTTGGAAAGCGCGTCTATCCATACATATACAACGTGGTCGGGGTCGAATGTGACGGGAATTCCCCACTTAAAGCTTGTTCTTGAAACGCAGAGGTCTTCCAGTCCGGGCTTGATGAAGTTGTTAACAAGCTCGGTCGCTCTTGTCTTGGGGCGGAGGTAGTCGGTTTCGGTGAGAAGCTTTTCTATTCTGTCGGCAAAAGGCGACATTTTGAGGAAGTAAGCCTCTTCCTTTGCCTCGATAACATCTCTGCCGCATTCGGGGCATTTTCCGTCAACAAGCTGCGATTCCGTCCAGAAGCTTTCGCACGGAGTACAGTATTTGCCGACATACTCGCCCTTATAGATATATCCTCTGTCGTAAAGCTCCTTGAAAATTTTCTGTACAGCTTCAACGTGGTAATCATCGGTCGTGCGGATATAGCGGTCATAGCTTATTCCCATACACTCCCAGAGCTTTTTGAATGTTTCAACGATCTCATCGACATATTGCTTCGGAGTAATTCCGGCAGCCTTGGCTTTTTCCTCGATCTTCTGACCATGCTCGTCCGTTCCGGTCAGGAACATAACGTCATAGCCCTGCATACGCTTATATCGCGCAATAGTATCGCAGGCAACGGTCGTATAGCAATGTCCGATATGCGGATTTCCCGAAGGATAGTATATCGGGGTCGTAATATAAAAAGGTTTTTTTGGCATAAGCTTTTATCCTCCCACAAATTTTAAAAAATATCGCTCATATTATACCATAATATATAGAAAAAATCAAGCATGACCTATGCTTATAAGAAAAAATTGCAAAAAAAATGCAGGACAACGAGTCCTGCGGAAAATAAGATAAAATAAGATAAATATGTGTAGAACAAAAGAAAGGAGACAACAAAACGGATGTTAAACATTTTAAATAGAATTTAGAAGAATTCTAACATCGTTATTATTATAAACCATAAGTTTCCCTACGTCAACAGTTTTGGCTCAAAAAAACATTTTTTGTATAGATGCACAAAATCAATATCCAGTTTTTATACCATTTGGATGATTTTGCTGTAAAGTGTGTAAAATGGTTTAGAATCCAAGGATAAAACATTATTATCCTTGTATAAAATAATTGCAGATTTAATTTTCTAAACATTCGAGTAACAGAATATTATACCACAAAATTTTATAAATGTCAATAATTTCAGAGGTGTTATAAATATATATTTTTAAACGGAGAGGAAATGCTATAAAAAGACGCTAAAAAACTGCGAAAAACGGTGAGTGTTGTTATAACGAAGGATTGCACACGATAAACCACTTTTTATCCCCTGTATCCACAAGCACATCGGTGATAAAACCGCCCTCCTGCGCGCCGATGTAACCTTCAAAGGGAACATTTACATTAACTTCGCATATCGACAGATAATATGTACCGGCTTTATGCATTGAAACGCTTGGAGCGTTCGAATAATCTATCTTGTTCACAAATTTTTCGGTGACAAGAAGCTTGTATGCTTTGTAATTTCCGCACTCGAAGTTTGTTTTCACGGGAGCTATCCAAATATTGCGGACAGGCTTGTAAAGAAGAGCCGCCGCTCCGTAAAAAAGCATTACATAAAGCGCGGTCTTGGGTTCGCTGCTGAAAACAGTCCCCAAAGCGCCAACAGCTGCGGTCAGACCCGTTACGAACACAAAATTGTTGTTGGAAGACGATAATTTTTCCGATATATACGCGGTTTTCAGCGCAGTAAGCCCCGTTTCCTCAAATTCGGCAAGCACATCGGCAAATCCATCGGAAATGTATCTTCCGGACACGATCTTTCTTTCGATATAAATATCTTCGCGCATTGATATCCCCCTTGTTTTTGCACACTTTTTATAATTATAATTTTTGAGGGGCGGTTTTCAAGAAAATCTGTGTAAAATGTAGGTTAAGGTTACTAAAGCGGACGTTCCGAGGAAGTTCCGAAACCCACTTACATATACAGATAATAAATATTAACGCGAATTATACTTGACGTAATGTAAACGTTTTGGAATATTACACCATTTTAACCTTTGTAACCAAATTTTAATCAAATTTTCGCTCTAAATCCGTGGTTTTGGCTAATTTGCTTAAAAAAAAGCGCAAAATTCGAAAAAAATACGTCAGAATAATGCTTTGATTTTTGGGCAGACTATGTTATAATATCAGCATAATCACAATAATAACGGTTGTGGTGATTACAATAAACTAAAAATGGAGGAAACAACAATGAAAATGAAGAAGATTCTTGCTGCTCTCGCAGCTTGTGCAATGGCAGTTTCTATGCTCAGCCTCACAGTAAGCGCTGCAGGCGCAGAGGATGACGGTGCAGATCTCGACGATACTGAAGCAACAGATACTATCGGTGAAGATGAGGGTGACGACGAGATCACTACCGACGATGAAACAGGCGATGAAGAAACAGGCGATGAAGAAACAACAGGTGAGGATGAAACAACAGGTGAGGATGAAACAACTGTTGACGAAACAGCTGGCAACCCTGCAACAGGCAACTCTCCTATCGCTCTCGCAGTTATCCCTGTAGCTCTCGCTGCTGCAGCAGTAGTTGCTAAGAAGGCTTCCAAGTAATTGATCTAACTTGGATATCGCTTTTAAGAAGTTAATCTGCCGCCCGAATTTTTCGGGCGGTTTCTTTTTGTCAAAATAGCATAATGAAAACGTTATTATTTTTTGCAGTTTTGATATAGATTTTGTTTTACAGATGTTGTATAATAGGTTTAAGCTCATCGAAACAGGAAAAAGATGAGAAAATTAAATTTATGGAGGAAACTATTATGAAAATTAAAAAGATCGTTGCTGCTATCGCAGCAGCTGCTGTTGCAGTATCCGCAATGGCTGTTACAGTTTCTGCAGAAACAATCGGTACAGCAGGAATTTATCTTGCAGATGAAGCGTGGGGTGTGCAGTATTGGGGCGGCGCAACAGACGCTGAGGGCAATATGGGTATTGCTTCTGTTACTCCTGCTGAGATTACAGGCGACGGTACATACACAACATCTATCGAGTTTACAGATGCTATGGGTCACGGTCAGTTCTTTGGCCTTTGCACAGATATTGCCGGCACAGGCGACGGTGCTGAAGAAAGCACATTTGCTGATTATCCGGATGCTGTACTGGCTATTACAAGCGTAAAGGCTGACGGCAACGAGGTTCTCGGTAATGCTGAGGCTCCTGATATCAATGACAGCGGACTTATGAGAGTTAATATCTTTAATCCTTGGGCTGGTGCTGAGCTTAACTATGCTTATGACCTTGATTGGACATCAGGCATCAAGAAGATCGAAGTAACATTTACAGTAACAGGCATGGGCGTTGCTGCTGACACAACAGCTGATACTGCTCCTGCTGAAACAACAGAAACAACATCCACAGCTACAGGCAACACATCTGCTGCAGTTATCCTTTCTGTAATGGCAGTTGCAGGCGTTGCTGCAATCGCTGCTAAGAAGAGAAAGTAATTTCTGAACCTCTGAAACTTCAAACCGTCCGGTTTCTCCGGACGGTTTTTCTTTTTATGTGAAAATATGTATTCGTTAAGAAAACGTTTAAGAAAAGGACAGTTTGTAGATATGTAACAAAAATTCAAAAAAAATATTATAGACTATGGATGTTGTAAAAAAGTTTTGGAAATGTTATAATGAAAGAGCAAAAATATTTCGCCGGAAATTTACGGCAAATTAATTGGAGGTAACAACCATGAAACTTAAAAAGATCATTGCTGCAGTTGCAGCAACAGCAGTTGCAGTATCTACACTCGCTCTCAGCGCTTTCGCTGCAACAGTAACACTCGATTCCGAATACACAGGCGACTGGTCTTCCAGCACACCTATTTCTAAGGCTGATCTTCAGGCTATCGGCGGCGATGTTAAGGTAGTTCTCGAGATCGAAACCTATGATCCGTTCGGACTTGCTGACCAGTTCCTTATCGCTCCTATGGACTATGACAACAGCTGGACAAGAGTTACAGATCAGCTCACAAGTGACACAGTAGTTGCTAAGACTGACGGATTCATCGGTATCAACAAGAACGCTACTTCTGTTGAATTTGTAATTCCTGCTGCTACGATCGATTCTCTCGGTGACTCGGGTCTTGCTTTCCAGGTTCAGAAGGTTATAATCAAGTCCGCTGAGCTTACAGCAGGTACACCCGAAGCTGCTATCTCTGCTCTTGCTGAAGATGAAGTAAAGGCATACTGCTTCGCTGACGATATCTCCGGCTACGGCGCAAACGCAGGTGCTGCTGACACAACAGCTGACGCTCCTGCTGCTGATACAGCAGAAACAACTTCCACAGCTACCGGAAATACTTCCGCTGCTGTTATCCTTTCCGTAATGGCTGTTGCAGGTGTTGCTGCAGTTGCAACAAAGAAGAGAAAGTAATTTCCAATTTGAAATTTAACTTTTGAGAAACTTAACCGCTCGGGCGTTTGCTCGGGCGGTTTTTCTTTTTCAAAATGTAAATACAGAGGGTTATTATACAACGGGTAACATTTTAGGCGTGACTTTTATGATTTTTTGTAAAATGCACTAAAAAATTATAATAAATTTATTTAGTTTGGCGGTTGTTTATTTGATACTAAAATGTTATAATTAGCAGTGAAAAATGGCGGACTATCATAAAATTCAAACCGCCGGTATATATGGAGGAAAACAAAATGAACATGAAAAAAACTGTTTCAGGTATTGCTGCTGCTGTAATGGCAGTATCCGCACTTTCTATCGCTGCAACTGCTGCAGACTGGTCAAAGACCAGCTACGCTGACGATGATCCCAATACCGTAAGCATCGTTTCCACAGACGCTAACGGCGTTACATTCACACAGGCTGTAGGCGGCGGCTCTTGCAAGGCTCGCATCACACTCGTTGATATCCTTGCTAACCCCGAGGATGCTTCCAAGATCAAGAGCGGTTCATGGGACGTTACATACACAGGTCTTTCTTCTCTCACAGGCACAGAGATCGGCTGGCTCGGCGGCGGTACATGGGCTGCAACCTGCAACTCTGCAGGCTTTGGTCTTGCTCCTACAGAAACAAAGGAAGACGGTACTACAGTTTGGGAAGATACTCAGACAGTTTCCGACTCCTTCAAGTATCTCCTTGATACACAGGTTCCTACAGATGCAACAGAAGCTGAGTATGTATTTATGGATTGGTCCGGTCAGGATCTCGTTGCAAACAACATCACAGTAACAGTTTCCAACCTCAAGTTCTTTGACGCTGACGGAAACGAGATCGCTCAGAAGGAATACAGCGGTGCTTCCGATGCAGCTGCTGATACAACAGCTGACGCTCCTGCTGCTGACGCTTCGGAAACAACATCCACAGCTACCGGTAACACAACAGTTGCTGCTATCGCATCTGTAATGGCTGTTGCAGGCGCTGCTGCTATCGCTGCTAAGAAGAGAAAGTAAGCTTTTTATAAGGCTTATTATAAAACTATTTTTTGGAGGAAAAAACAATGAATTTCAAGAAAATTATTGCTACAGTTGCTGCAGCTGCAGTTGCTGTAACCACAATGGCTGTTAGCACTTTCGCAATCAACCTCGATTCGTCATACCCCGGCGATTGGCAGTTGTCAACTGCTATTTCCAAGGCTGATCTCACAGCAGTTGGTGGAGATGTTCAGATCACAATCAATTATACTGTAGAGGCAAAGACACCAAACATTTTTGCACCTTCAAATGCAGAAACCTGGGATCATCTTGCTGATATGGCTGGAACAAATGCTAAGTTCTCCAGCTCAGATCTCGTTGCTAAGACAGATGGATTCTTTGCAGTAAGATCCGACAAGACTTCCGCAACATTTGTTATGTCTGCAGCTGATATCGCAAAGCTTGGCGACAAAGGTCTTGCTTTCCAGGTAAACAACGTTACAATTAATTCTGCTGAACTTTCAGCTGGTACTCTTGGTGATGAGATCACAAGAATCGCAGAAGGAGACACAGAAGCATTTAACAATGGTTCACTTGATCCTTGGGCAGCAGCTGCTCCTGCTGAAGAAGCTGCTCCTGCTGATGACACAGCTGCTGCTGAAGATGACGGCGCTGAGGCTGTAGAAGAAAATACAGCTGCTGAAGATGATACAGTAGTTGCTGATGACGATGCTGCTGACGAAGACGCTGCTTCTGACGATGCTGCTGCTGCTGCTGATACAACAGAAGCTGACGCTCCTGCTGCTGACACAACAGCAACAGCTCCTGTTGCTACAGGTAATGCTTCCGCTGCAGTTATCCTTTCTGTAATGGCTGTTGCAGGCGCTGCTGCAATCGCTGCTAAGAAGAGAAAGTAATCTGACTTTTTCGGATAATTACTTATGAATTTAAAACCGCTTGGGTTTCGCCCGAGCGGTTTTTTTATATGAATTTCAGCTAACATAACAAAGGCGCTTATGCATATCACGGCGAACTTTGCCGAAGGTTATTTTTTCGATTTGTGCAAATAATGTTGCAATTGTTAATAATATATGTTATAATAAAAACGCAAGTATTTTTGCAAAAATATAAACGGAGGGATGACCGCTATGCTCGTTATTACCGAAAGCGCACTCACCGGAAATGTTCCGGCAGGAGTTTATATCGCGGCTGCGGCTGTTGCTGCGGTTGTTATTATTGCGGCGATCGTTCTCGGCGTGATATCAAAAAAGAAAAAATAAACGGCAGATATTCTGTTTGTAATTTCAGGAGGTATTTTTATGGGACTTATTAAAGCAGCAGTTGCGTCAGTCGGCGGAGTTCTCAAGGATTCTTGGCTCGAAACCATTGAACCGGCTCCTATGTCCGACACTACCGTTATGGTAAGCGGCGTAAAGACAAAGGGCGGCAAGACCTCAAACAAGGGTGCAGACAACGTTATTTCCAACGGCTCTGTTATCCACGTTTATCCGAATATGATGATGCTCCTCGTTGACAGCGGCAAGGTAGTTGATTTCTGCGCACAGGAGGGTTATTACGAAGTCAATCTTTCGTCTGCACCGTCACTTTTTAACGGAGAACTCAGCGAATCTATCAAGGAAACTTGGGAGCGTTTCAAGCACGGCGGCACAGTCAGCGGAACTCAGCACGTTTACTACATAAATCTTCAGGAGATAAAGGGCGTCAAGTTCGGCACAAAGAACCCCGTAAACTACTATGATACACGCTATGACGCAGAGCTTTTCCTCCGCGCGCACGGCTCATATTCCATAAAGATAACCGACCCACTCAAATTCTTCAATGAAGCTATTCCGCGCAGCGCTTCAAGAGTTGATTATACCGAGATATGCGGTCAGTATGCCGATGAATTTATGGATGCTCTCCAGTCGGCGATAAATCAGATGTCCTCGGACGGTATCCCCATTTCTTCCGTTACTTCAAAGAGCCGCGAGCTTTCAAAGTATATGGCTGAAACGCTTGACGAGGAGTGGACTAAGCTTCGCGGTATGGAAGTTTGCTCCGTAGGTATCGCAAGCATTTCTTACGATGAAGAATCTAAAAAGCTTATCAATATGCGAAATCAGGGCGCAATGCTCAGAGATGCGTCTATCCGCGAAGGCTATGTTCAGGGTCAGATCGCAGAGGGCTTGAACAAGGCAGGCTCAAATCCAAACGGCGCAGCAGCCGCTTTTATGGGCATGGGTATGGGCATGAACGCTGCAGGCAGCTTTATGGAGTCCGCTTCACGCACAAATGCCGCTCAGATGCAGCAGCAGGCAGAGGCTAACGCTGCAAAGGCTGCTTCGGGAACATGGAAATGCTCCTGCGGTGCTGAATGTACAGGCAATTTCTGCAACAACTGCGGAAGCCCCAAGCCTGCACCGGCAGGTCAATGGAGATGCACCTGCGGAACAATGAACACGGGCAACTTCTGCAACAACTGCGGAGCTAAAAACCCCAACGCACCGTGGAAATGCTCCTGCGGTGCTGAAAATACGGGCAATTTCTGCAATAACTGCGGTGCAAAAAGACCGTAAGGGAGATCTGAGATGGATACTGTACAGATGAAATGCCCCAACTGTGGCGGAAGCGTCGTTTTTGACCCGAAAACGCAGATGCACGTTTGCGAATACTGTCAGTCGGAGTTCACATCCGAGGAAATGCAGCAGAACGCAGGCGCAGAGGACAGCGTTTTTGTGCCGAGCAGCGAGGAGCAGGCTGAATTCAATGACCACACTAACCTTTATATATGCGACAGCTGCGGCGCAGAGATAATCGCAGATGAAAACACGGCTGCGACCTTCTGCTACTACTGCCACAGCCCCGTAACGCTCAAAGGAAGGCTCTCGGGCGAGTGTAGACCCGAGATGATTATCCCGTTCAAGCATACTCGCGACCAAGCGATGCTCAATTACAAGGAATGGTGCAAAAAGAAATGGTTTCTTCCGAGGGACTATACTTCTTTTTCCACGCTTGAAAAAATCACGGGGATATATGTCCCGTTCTGGCTTGCCGACTGCAAGGTCGACGCAAGATATGACGCGGACGCGAAGATCGTGACCTCCTACACCTCGGGCGACTATAATATCACAAGAACAAAGCATTTTAAGGTAAGGCGCGCCGCAAGGATAGAGTATGACGGCGTTCCTGCGGACGGCTCAAAGAAGATCGAGGACGCGCTTATGGACGCTATCGAACCGTTTGACTATACAAAGTTCGAGCCGTTCTCAATGTCGTATCTTTCGGGATTTTTTGCCGATAAGTACGATGTTTCAAAGGAAGAAGTTCTGCCGAATATCAAAAACCGTATAAGCACCAGCGCGGAAACCATTTTAAGGGATTCTATCGTCGGATATACGAGCGTTATTCCCGAGTTCAAGAATGTGCGCCTTATCCGCACGAACTGGCACTATACGATGCTCCCCGTTTGGTTTATGAACTATAAATATAAGGGCAAGGACTACGAGTTTGCAATGAACGGTCAGACGGGCAAGATAGAGGGGTATCTCCCCGTTTCCGTGCCGAAGGTAATCGCACTTGCAGCAGGACTTTTCGTTGCAGTCGGAGCAATTGTCGGAGCGATAGCAGGAGGGTTCTTTGCATGAGAAAATTATTCAAAATGTTCTGTTCCCTTGCAGCAGCGGCAGCAGCTTCGCTCTGCTTATGCATAAATTCGTTTGCGGCGACAATTTTCTTTGAAGATAACGCAGACCTCTATACCGATGAGCAGGAAAAGAAGCTTATGCAGGAGCAGCAGGAGCTTTGCGACTATACGGGCTGGAATATCGCCGTTATTACGACCGATATCGACTTCCCTTTTGACGGATATGAAGCGGTCGAGTATGCCGAGAGCCGCTATAAGGAGATATATGGCAGCTACACCGCAAGCGGAATACTGTATCTGATAGATACAGGCTACCGCCACTTTGCAATAGGCGGAGAACCCGATGTCCATTACTTCAACGACGCAAGAGTCAAGAAGATGATCGACCGCTGCAACGAGAAGTATTATGACTATGACGATATGGGCAATGTCGAAACCTACTTTGACTGCGTAAGAGAGTATTATGATAAAGGCTATTTTACAAAGGATAAAGCAAGCGTAGGGATAATTGCAGGAGTGATATCGGGACTTGTCGCAGCAGCGATAGGAGTTGGAGTAGTTATATCAAGGTATAAATTCCGCAGTAAAACGAGCGCCTCGCAGTATGCGCGTTCGGGCGGCGTGGATATGTATGAAAAGCAGGATATGTTTATCCGTGAAAGCGTAACGAGAACGAAGATATCAAGTGATAGCGGCGGCGGTGGAGGCGGCCACGGCAGCAGCGGCGGACACAGTATGGGCGGCGGCGGAAGCGGAGGACACAGATGATAATGCGCAATTGATTAATTCGGAATTCGGAATGCGGAATTCGGAATTATTAAGAATGCCGACATTTGTAGTTGAAACCGCGAAGCGGACTAAAAGTTTCGTCCACCTTTTCAAAGGTGGTGGGTGTCCATAGGGCAAAGCCCTTGGTCGCCGTCCGCAGACGGCGAAACGCCTTAAACTATCGTATAACGCTTGCAGCGATAAGCCGAATCTCTTACAAATAAAAAGCGCAATTCAATTAAAAAGGGAAAACGGGAAATGAACATCGAAATTTGTTGAACCCTAAAATTGAATTGCGCTTATTCTATTTTCCTAAAGCAAACTATCCTCTAAAGGTAAAATATGCGAACGAAGTGAGTATATTTTACCTTTGACGCATTTTGAACAGCTATGCAAGGGAAAACCTGCAAACATCAGTATCCGCTTTTGTGACG
>CAMJES010000037.1 GCA_946404705.1 uncultured Ruminococcus sp.
CGACCACCGAGATCTACCCTCTTTCCCTACACGACGCTCTTCCGATCTAGCTCACGCAGCGTTTGAACGCTGATAGTTACCGAGGTCGCAGTCATAATCGAGCCGATAAAGAGCGCACGGAAGAACTCGTTTGTTCCCGGTTCGGGGAAACCGCCGTACATAAGCAGCGAGAACAGCACAAATCCGCCGAGCAGCGGAACGCCAACGCCAACGCAGGCAACGAGCAATGCGAGAGGTCCTGTGCGGATAAGTTCTTTCAGGTCGGTTTCAAGTCCTGCCGAGAACATCAGCAGCACAACGCCGATCTCCGCCATCTGATTGAGAAAATCGGACGGCTGAACTAAATTGAGCAATGCAGGGCCTATAAGAAGTCCTGCGAGTATCTGTCCGACAACCTGAGGTGCTTTGCACTTTTTGGACAGCAGCGCCATTATCTCCGCAGCGAAGATGATGATCGCCAAATTCTTAAAGATTTCCATAAACTTCCCTCTTCTTTTCAAGTTTTTTTAACTTATTCATTATAGTATCACAATATGAAGTTAGCAAGAATTTTTTGTTACAATTATATTACATCCCAAGTTTTGGATAAAACAACAATCACCATGCCCCAAAAAAGCCGCCAATTGTGAAAAATAGCGCAGATACGCTCGTTATAAACGTATCTGCGCTGTTTACTTTAATATATCCGAATGGATTTTGTAGTCGGACATGACCGAACTGACGACTGCATAGAACTTCGGTGAATGGTTAGGCTCGATAAAATGCGCATATTCATGCACAAACACATACTTTGCGCAGTTTTTCGGGTAAAAAACGAGCCGTGTGTTCATCACGATAAATCCATCGGTAACGTGGCAGCTCCCCCACCTCGACTTCATTCTGCGCAATCTTATCGGGACTTTTGAAAGCCCGAATTTTTCCGCAAAAAGCTGCGAAACCTCGTCATTCAGTTCGCGAAAAAGCGAAACTGTGCTGTTATAAAAGAAATTTCGTATCAGCTTTTGGATAAATGCCGAGTTTTCGGGGTCGCAGGTTTGTATGACAAGCTTTCCGTCCGAAACATAAACGCTGTCGTCCGCGCCTTTTCCGATTTCAACGGTAAGTTCCTCACCGAGAAAGCTGACCTTATCGCCGCCGACATAAGTGCGGCTTTCGTCAAGCTCGAAAACGGAGTTTTTCTTCTCTGCAGAAAGCCTTTCCACGGACGACTTTATGAAATCATATCTTGAACATACAAAATCATCGAGGAATTTTACGGGAACACAGTTCGACGCGGAAACGCTGACGCTTCCGTCCGCTTTTACACGCATATTGACGTTCTTGACCTTTTTTCTGACAAGGGTATACTCGATTATTTCGCCTTGGCAGTCAACGCTGCGCCGCTCGCTCATTATGAATATACCTCGTCGATCGTTACGACAAGATTAAGCCGCGGATCCTCTTCGGCTACGCGCTTTTTCAGCTCGTCGACGACCTTGCGGCGTTCGTCCTCGTCAAATTTATCACGTATAACAATGTCAAAGATCGCGTTGATGTTCTTGTCGCCGTTTGTGATGCGGAAGTCGTGTATCGCACAGCTTTCATCAATTCCTGTTGCCGTATCAAGCACAAGCTTTTTCAGCCCGAGGACAAATTCGTCCTTGTCGGCGACAGGATCCATGTGAATTACAAGCGAGATACCCAGCTTTTCGGACACCACGCGCTCTATATCGTCAATTACCTCGTGAACATGGACGATATCCGAGTTTTCCGGCACTTCGGCATGGACGGACGCAAAGGTTCTTCCCGGGCCGTAGTCATGGACGATAAGGTCGTGTATACCGCATATCTCCTCGGCTTTCATCACCTCATCGGAGATGCTTTTGATAAGCTCCTCGGACGGCGGTGTGCCGAGCAGAAGGTCGATCGTTTCCTTTGTGAGGTTAAAGCCGCCGTACATAATATATACTGCAACGATAACGCCGATATAACCGTCAATAGAGAAAGGAAGGAAATATCCGACTACTGTTGCGACAATGACCGCGGAGGTCGAAATGACGTCATTTATGCTGTCGCGAGCGGTCGCTTTCATTACCGTAGAGTTTATGGCCTTGCCTATATATGAATAAGCAAAATACATCCACAGCTTTACGAGCAGCGAGAGTGTGAGGATGATCGTCATCGGCAGGCTGAATACGATCTCTTCGGGGTGGAGTATCTTATCGAACGATGATTTGAACAGCTCGAAGCCGACAAGCATTATCAGAAACGACACGATAAGGGATGAAATATATTCCAGTCTGCCGTGGCCGTAGGGATGCTCTCTGTCCGGTTTGCGGTTGGACATTTTTGCGCCGATAACGGCAACGCAGCAGCTTCCCATATCGGAAAGGTTGTTGAACGCATCGGACATTATGGCGATACTTTTCATTGCCATTCCAATAAAAAGCTTTACGGCGAACAGAAAAATATTGCATATTCCTCCTAAAACGCCGCCGAGGACAGAATAGCTCTCGCGTACCTTTTTATCATCGGTTTTCTCATAGTTTTTTACAAATGTTTTTACCAATAGTTTTATCATAATTGTCACCTGAATCTAAGGAAGACCCGAAAGCATTTTTCGGCATTTTTCGACCTTTTCGTCAAAAAGCATTTTTTTCGGCTCTTTCCTAAAATTACCGCCCGACAAAAACTGACGGGCAGATAATACTAAACACCAATAAAACTCGGGAAAAATCTGCGCCGAAATCCAACATAAAGCTGTTTTCAACAGCTACAAGATTGTCGGCTTGATTTTTCCAAATTTTAAATGGTGTTTAGTATAAAAACTACTTTTTAATTCTGTAACGTTTTTTCGTTCTCTCAACGAATTTTGTCTTCTTTTCTATCGGAAGAATATCGGGTATTGCGGTGATAAGGAGAACTCCTGTATTGAAGCTTCCTGCATAGCCGCCCGAACCCGAAGCGGCGCTTCCCGAACTTACATCGTCAAGGTTATCCTTATAGATAACGAATGCGAACGGCGAACAGCTTGCCGTTGTAAACTGGACGCACCATACTCCGCCGACATCCACGATCGCACTCGGAAGCACTTCAAGGTCGGTCGATTGTACGAAAATATTATCGGAAACCGTATCCTCGATAGTTTCGGTTCCATCGTCTTTGAGGTGGACAACGGTGATATAGTCACGGTAATCCTTCATTACATCGGGAACAGGAACTGTAAATGTAATGTTAAATCCGTCATTCGGTTCAACCTCTACCAAAGTGTTCTCAAGGTAAAGCGAAATATCAAACGGATAAACAATGAAGCTCTTAAGTCCGTTGGCATAGCCGCGGAGAACTTCCTTAACGGCTCTTGTCGATTCATCGTTTACGGAGAAGTAAGCGTCGACAGGATCATCGAAAGCTTCATGGTTCGCAGCTGCGGAGATAAGCTCGCTGTGCGAGATTCCGTAAGGCGCTGTACCCTTGATATTGATAGTATAGTCAACATCTGCGGCATTTCCCGAGGTCGGGATAGCGCTTACTGCGAGCGAATAGTCGCCGATAACACGCACTCCGTTTACGAATTTGTAAGCAGCAACCATATAGGTGTATTTTTTGCCGTTTTTGAGTCCGGTATGGTCGTATGTACCCTTTGAAACGATGCTTAGCGGCTGGAAATCGCCCGTATTTTCATCGTAGACATAGACAACATAGCCGTCAACGCCCTTGGTCGTAGTCCATTTGAGTGCGACAGTTCTGTTTCCGGGAGTAGCAACGAGGTCATTCGGAGGCGGATAGCTTGCTCCGATCTTGACCGTAATTGTGTTTGTTTTACCGCTGTAAATCTTCTGATTGTTATCCAGCTTATATGCCATTACATAATATGACCATGTTTCGCCTTCGGTGAGTCCGCTGTGAGTATAAGTGTTCTTGGAAACATCTATTTCAAGCTTCTTGCCGGTATCGGAAACGCCGAATACGGTATAGCCTGTTGCTCCCTTTACTGCTGTCCAGCTAAGGATAGCAGCGGTTTCATTGGTCGTTACGGCAAAATCAACAGGCGTTGGAACAGAGCCGCCGACAACAGCCGTTACCGTTACGGAAGGTGCGCTTGTAACGGGTACGTTGTTTACTGTTTTATATGCAACAACATAGTAGGAATATGTCTTTCCGGGGGTAAGGCCTGTATGTGTGAACTCGCTCTTTGTAACGTTGAAGCTTTCGGTCTTTCCATCGCAGGTCGCATAAACTATGTAGCCGTCAGCGCCCGTAACATCGTTCCAGTCGAGTTTTATCTCCTTATCGCCCGAGGTTGCAACGAGGTCGGTCGGGAATCCGATCGTACCGCCGATAGTTACGGTTTCCGTATTGGAGCGGTCGCCCTCAAAATACTGGAATGTACCGTCAGCAAGCATCACCGTGCGGTAAGCGGTGACATAGTAGCTGTATGTCTGACCGAAGGTAACATCGGTGTGTGTGTATGAATTTGTTGTAATATCCTTGCGAATCGTTCTGCCGTTGTTTGTGATATAGAGATAGTAACCGGTGAACTCGCCGGTAGCGGCTGTCCAGTTGACCTTAACGACCTCGCCGTCAAGAACAGCGGTAAGGTCTGTAACCTTAGCGAGAGGATCTCCGACAACAGCATAAGCAGGATTGGAAGCATCGGTCTTCTTGGGGTCTTCAAGTCCGGAGATACGCTTTGTACCTCTTACTGTGAAGATATACAGATCGCCTGCGCGAAGTCCGTTAAGCTCATACTTTGTTCCGGTGATATTCTCCGTGGTCTTGGAAATAAGCTTGCTGTTCTTGTCATAACGGCGAATTTCGATCTCATAGCCGGTCGCAGTATCAACGGGATCCCATGTGACCGTAATATTTCCGTTAGCCGAAACAGCCTTTACGTTCTTCGGAGCGTCAAACGGCGTCTTGATAGTGACCTTGTAGCCCTCGGGGTAAGGCTCATATTCGCTTGCCGGGCGTTTTACAACGTTGTATGGATCAGACGGATCTGCTGTGAGGACGTAAGATCTTACACGGAAGGTATAGCTTATATCCGGGGTAAGGTTATGAATCGTATAAGCGAACTTGTTTGCCACGCCGCTTACCGCAGTATCAGCCGTCTTCTGTGTTATCTCCTTTGCGTTGGCGGTGAAAGCCTCGTCGTAAAGCGAATCGTAAATATCATTGTATTCGCCGGAGAAATTCTCTTTAATATACGACAATGCATTGTCGATATCCGCCCATGTTACTTCGGTATGGTTAGCCTTCACCTGAGCAATAGCATTTGTTTCAACGTTCCGTGTGACCTCATTAAGCGTGTCAGTCTTTATATACTGTATATCGAATCCGACAGCCCTGGGATCGCTGCATATCCATGAAATTTCAGCAAAATCATCACCGGGAACAACCTGAATGGTATGCGGTGCATAAAGTTCGTCCATTGCAAGCTTCTTGGAAGCAACTGCCGGAGGATTGCTGTTCTTGCCGTCAGTATTGCTGTTTTTGTTATTGACTGCAGTCAGATAGTATGTATATACGGTATCGTATGCAATATTCTCATCGGTATATGATGAAACAGTTCCGTCTGTGATACGGGCGATTTCCTGCTGCGAGCTGGTCGGCTCGGAGCCATACTGGAAAGTACGATTAATAATGTATCCTGTTGCATTTTCAACAGCGTCCCATGAAAGGACGAAGCTTGTACCGTTCTGCGAGATCTTGAAATTCTTCGGAACAGCAGTATTCGTGTAAACAGACGCTTCGTTTCTGGTTATATTGGAACTTGAGCCTGCTCCCGGAACATGACCGGTTATGAAACCATCGGGATAGTTGTTGTATTCTGATATTGAAGTAATATTACCGCGATCCCATGTTGCAGGGCAGATATAGTATTTATATGCAGTAGTCGGCTTAACTCCCTTTGCGGTAGTATCCGTATAGATAAGATCACCGTTGACTGCACTATCATTATCGACCGTTGCAATAAGCTTGTATGCTCTTGCCGCCGTATCATCACTTTCATACTCGCTGCGGAAAATAAGATAACCGTATGTATCTGCAGGAGGAACGCTTGCAAGTCTTAATTCGACCTTGTCCGACTGCGTTTCATCATCATGCGTATAAACCGCATTTGTTTTTACATCAGTCAATCTTCTTGCAGGAAGAACCTCGGTATTTGAATAGTGTGGGATAAGAGTAGGGTTAGTAGGATCCGCCGGAACAAGCTGGGTTTTATCAACAGCCGAATATTTTGATGTTGCCAAACCGGTAGCGGAGTCTGTGCCGAGGTCATAAGTACCGGGAAGATACTTCTGAACACCGCTGCGGCCATTATACAGAACTTCCCTTCCGGGAGTTCCATCCTCATTTATGCTGTCCTGGTATCTTGTAACATAGTCTACGGTTTGAAGAGTCGGGTTTGAAGGATAACCTATGACATAGTTATTGGAATCAAGGGAATATGCCGGAACAACTCTTGTCTGTACACTATAACTCATCCAACGCTGATTAGCGTTAAGTACAAATCTGTATTCAGCGTCCGGATCAAGACCTGTAACCTCGATCTTATCGGGAAGAGCGCTTAAAACTGTTCTTGAAATAATCGAACCCGAGCCTCTCCAGCCATTTGTTGTGCATTGTTTGAATTCCGTTGTTCCATCCTTGGTAACGAATGCCCAAACATCGATACTGTAAAGAAGCGCGTCACGTTTGGATTTATCGCCCTCATCGTTATAAACGAATTTTGAGGGAAGAGCCTGTCCTGCTGTACCGGATACATACGCAGTCTTATTCCATTTGATCTTACAGCTTGTTGATGTCACATCTGTTATATCAAGGATCTCGGGCGCAATAAATTCGTCAAATGGGATTCCGATATCATAAACGCTTGTATCGCTGTCAACGTGTACAAAGGTGCTGTATTTTATGCTTGTACTGCTCCAGTCGTCCGGAATCGTTGCAAACGACTGGATCGACGGGAACACCGTAGGCACGAACATCATCACGAATGCAAAGCTCAGAACGAGCGAAAACATTCTCGGGACAAATCCGCGCTTGACGTAAACAATATCGTCCTTTTTCTTTCTGCTCTGCTTTTCGGAGCGTTCTCTCTTTATTCCGAGGAAATTTCCGTCCTTATCGGAAAGAGCAATGTCCACATTGCATACAATAAAATAGAAAAGCTTAACAAAGCCTGCCGCGATAAGGCAGGGTATCAAGAGAAGCACGTTCTTTTCCGCAGTATCGGAAAGCTTCCTTAATATTTTTTTACGTTTATTAAAATCAAGCATATATACCCTCCGCAAAGAAATATGTGCATACTGTTGTCAATAATATATAGATATTTATTAGATTATAACATATAAATGCATTTTTGTCCAGTACGGGAGCATAAAATTTTGCACAAAATTTAACAAATTATAACAGCATTTTCTTCAAATCATTGTAATAAAAAACACAAATCAAGACAAAGGCTGTGTTACAGCAGTCTGCTCTGTCTTCGCGCTTTTTAAAAACCGTATTCTGAAAGCCTCGCAGAGTGCCGCCGCAGGGACGGACAAAAGGAACCAGAACGCCGAAAACATCACGCATATCTGCCCGAAAAGGTTGAGCGGCTGTGAAGAATAATCCCACACATTCCAGCCGAGCAGCAGGTTCACCACGCAGCCCACCAGCAGTTCAAACGTCGTTATAACAGCGCAGCCGTAGATGCATTTCCCGAGCATACCCTCGTCCGGACGCGCGGCATAATGGCGATACATAAACAGCAGACACGCTCCGCCCGTGAGCGTCATGCTCCAATGCGTAAAGCCCCGATAGCATATCTCTATCAGCGAATATATAAGTCCGCCCGACAAAAACACGATAAGATCCTCAATAAAGCGCTCAGTTTTTTTCATTTTTCCGATATTCCTTTCCGAATTATGCTTATTTTTCTGAAATTATTATGTGCATAGGAAAAGAAATAAATAAGTGGAAAAAAGCTAAAAAAACGGTGTTTTTTTCTTATTTTCGTATTTCTTTCATAGGTTTAACACAAATAAAGGTTATTATATAATCGTTCCAAGAGAACAACATACGAAAATCCCCTATTTCCATATTCTCCCTCTTTTCATTTTTATCTAAGCCGTGCCGAAACGGTCATTCTTCGGTACGGCACAAGTTAAAACAGCCTTTCGGCTTTTTATATAGCCGTCCGTGCGGAAATATCCGTAAAATATACGGCGGCAGCAAAAAACAAACCGTAAAGCCGGTTAATATATATTTATCCCTCTTCTCAAAAACATAACGGACTGAAAAATTCTCCCCTTTTCAGTCCGTTTTGTTATTATACTAATTCCAAATCAACCGTAAGACTAAATCCTCGGATATAATAATCCAATTCTGCGTCAGGCTCCCTTGAAAGGCGGCAAGCCTTCCTGCGGTCGCCCTCCAAGGTAAACAAGTTTACCTACTTGGATTATTCTATCTGTCGGCTTTGTCTATAGAACGATTTGGAATTAGTATTATTTCATTTTCTTCTGTTTTCCGGTCGCACTTTCGATAACTATCTTCCAGACCGCAGTCCGCGAAAGGCTGGCATTTAACGCGTTTTCAAAGTCCGCCATATTGGACGGTGTGAAGCGCTCGCATATAGCTTTTAAAGCTGTGATTTTTTCGGTATTGTCCTCTACGGGAACGGCTTTTCCCCTTATGACAGCCGATTTAAAATAGGTCGTGAATTTATCCTCTGCGCTTTGGACATCGGCGGCAGCAGTAATGCAGACATTCGGATTTTTAAGCATTGCCGAGGTCTTTCTTCCGCTTTCGGCAGAGTGGAAATACAGCGTTTCGCCTATCCTCACGGCAGAAACCGGTATGCAGTACGGAAGCCCGTCCTCGTCTATCATCGAGATAACGGCGTAATCAGCTTTATCGAGTATCTCAAAGGCAAAAGCTTCGTCCTCTCTGCGGTCGGATCTTCGCATTGCCGTGAGCTTTTCCGTAATTTCGGGCTTGCGGACATTCAGCATAAAGCGCTTTTCGCAGGCGCCGAATTCGGCGTAATTCTTTTTAGCTTCGTTGAGCGAAACCTTGTTTGCGCCGCCTGCTGCATCGGGTTCGCTCTCCTGATAAAAATCTCTTTCCCAAAAGCAGACGGGGCAGATATCATATTCGTCCGCGGTATCCGTTGCGGCACATCCGCAGCATTTGCATACATATTTCATAGTTTTCATTCTCCCTACTGGCGTTCCCAGTAATCTATCCCTGCGTCCGGCTTGAAAAACGTTCTTATGTAACCGTCTGTTGAAAGCACGAGGAACTCGTTGGTTTCCGTATTGTAATAGAGGTAATCCCCGTCCTCTTTTTCGGTTTTGTGAAGAATATTGTCCCCCTTTGCATTGATAAGCTCATTCGCGAGGGCAAGATACTCGTCCTGCGTGATGTCGCCGAACTCTGCGCCGTGTTTTTCATAGTGGCTGTCGAAAAGCTTGTCGTTACGGAAATAGTATTTCTGAGGTGCTTTCTCTGTTTTTGCGGCAGTTGTTTTCTTCTCCGTTTTTTGGGTAGTTTCGGCAATCGTGGTTTTCGTCTCTGTTTTCTCGGTTGTTTCGGCAGCTGTGGTTTCCGCAGCTGTGTATTCTGTTGTGACGGCTAAAGCTTCCGAAGAAGTTTCGGGCTGTACAGTCGTTTCTTCTGCGACCTCGTTAAAGCTTCCTATTTCTTCCGACAGCAATTTGCCTAAATCAACTTCGGAGCAGCCGCAAAGCATAAGCAGCGATATCAGGGCAGCTGCAAAGGAGATAAAAAAGCTTTTATATGAATGTTTCATTGTTTTTCTCCTATATAATACTAACCACCAATAAAAACGGAAAAAATCTGCGCCGAAATCCAATATAAAACTGTTTTCAACAGTTACAAGATTGTCGGCTTGATTTTTTCCATATTTTAAATGGTGTTTAGTATAACACAAAAGGCTGCTGTAAAATTGCAGCAGCCTTAATTTTACTGTGAATTATTCAGCAGTTTCTTCTGTGCCTTCTTCTTCGAGAAGCTCTCTGATAGACATGCTGATTCTCTTCTTCTCAACATCGATCTCTGTGATCTTTGCCTTTACCTCGTCACCAACGGAAAGAACGTCCTTAACGTTTGCGACCTTCTTGTTAGCGATCTGGGAGATATGGATAAGACCGTCAATGCCGGGAACGATCTGTGCGAATGCGCCGAAAGGTGTAATGGAAACGACCTTAGCGTCTACAACGTCGCCAACAGAGTATTCGTTAGCAAACTTGACCCAAGGATTGTCCTCGTCCTTCTTGTAGCCGAGGGAGATCCTGCCGCTTTCGCTATCGAGTTCCTTAACGAAAACCTCGATAACGTCGCCAACCTTAACGACCTCGGAGGGGTGCTTAATTCTGTTCCAGCTGAGTTCGGAGATATGAACCATACCATCGATTCCGCCGAGATCTACGAATGCACCGTAGTTTGTGATGGACTTAACTTCGCCCTTGAACTTATCGCCAACCTGAACGCTCTCCCAGAACTTAGCCTTTGCAGCGTCCTTTTCAGCGTTGAGAACAGCCTTGATAGAGCCGACAGCCTTAAACTTCTGCTCGTTGATCTCAATGATCTTGAATTTAACGGTTGTCTTGAGGAGTGATTCAAGCTTTTCATCGCGTCTTGCAGTTGCCTGAGAAGCAGGGATGAAAACTCTTGTGCCTTCTGTGATAACAATTACGCCGCCCTTAACAACATTTGTAACTGTACCTTCGAGAACTGCGTCATCTTCCTTAGCCTTTACAAGCTTGTCAAAGCCGACCATAGCATCGACCTTCTTCTTGGAAAGGTTAACGATACCCTCAGCGTCGTTGATCTTGATAACGATAAGGTCAACCTCATCGCCAACCTTGACTACATCGGAAACCTTGAGTGTAGGATCATCGGTAAGCTCGGACAGAGCGATATAACCTGTCTGCTTCGTGCCGATATCAACTGTTGCTTCTGTGTTGTTTACGGCAGTTATGTATCCTTTCACCCGTTGACCGGTGTATATTTTTTTGAAAGATGCGTCGAGCGCGCTGGCGAAGTCAAAATCCTCGTCATTGTTTTTAATAATTTCGCTCATTTGGTTTTGTACCTCCTTGATTATATATGCCGGGGTAGAAGCTCCGGCTGTGATCCCGATGTTAAAGTTTTCACCGGATCCACCGAGCTTTTCAAGGATCTTGTCCCTGTCAAGCTCTCCTGCGTCCGAAATAAGGAAGCAGGTTTTGCAATGCTCACGGCATACGTCGTAAAGCTTCGCTGTGTTGGAACTGCGTTTTCCGCCGATAACGATCATAAGGTCGGACTTTTCCGCAAGACGGACAGCACTCTGCTGGCGGTCGGCGGTCGCGCTGCAGATGGTATTGAACACCTCTGCTTCGGGATATTCCGAAATGATAATTTGGCGGCACTTTTCCCATATAATTATATTATACGTTGTTTGGGCAACAATTGCAACCTTTTTTTTAAAATTTTTTATTTTTTTTTGTAAAATTTCACGGAGTTCAGCTTCATTGGAGCAAATATATGGCAAATTATGGCAATTTTTGACAATTCCCTGAACCTCATCGTGGTTTTTATCGCCGAGAATGATTATCTCATAGCCCTGCGCCGACTTTTCGGACACTATTTTATGTATCCTTGCCACGAACGGACACGTTCCGTCACTAACTTCAACGCCGAACGGCTTTCGTGCTTCAAGCAGCTCATAAACATCG
>CAMJES010000038.1 GCA_946404705.1 uncultured Ruminococcus sp.
TATCATAGCCGGTGACTGGAGTTCAGACGTGTGCTCTTCCGATCTCCGGAATAGGTGTGAATGACATACCATTTTGCAGCTTCTGACATTCTTCTATCTTCCTTTCGCAAAAACGCTTACATTCCAAGACTAAGCTTGAGCAAAGCGGCGAGTCCGCTGTCGATTCCCCAAATTACTATACCGCATACGCACATTGCAACAAGTACAACTGCGGTATTGTTGATGACCTTCTTTTTGCTCGGCCATACAACTTTTTTGATCTCGCCTTTCAAATCCCTGAAATACTTTGCGACAGGGTTAGGTTTTTTCTGACCCTTGGCTTTTGCCTTGGCATTATCCTTTACGATCTTGTCAGCCTTGGCTTCAGCCTGAGCAACGATGGATTTTTTTGAAGGCGATTTTGTCTGATTTTTCTTGTTATCAGCCATTTTCACACCTCTTCCTTACTTGGTTTCCTTGTGAAGAGTATGCTTTTTGCAGAACTTACAATACTTATTCATTTCAAGTCTGTCCGGATCGTTCTTCTTGTTTTTCTTGGTATTGTAGTTGCGCTGCTTGCACTCTGTGCAGGCCAATGTTACCTTTACTCTCATATCGGCACCTCCTATTAAATGTTCCCTTTAAGAGAACGTTTCGATTTCGCAGGAACTTATGTCCCTGTGCCTCCCTCTATGGCAATTTGATTGTATAAGCATCGAAAAAGCAATCTTTCACCGAGTCTATACACTTTGTCGAGAGGTCATATGCCTTATTTTTAGGCACAAAAATAGACCTCTGCAAGAGGTAGTTTTATTCTACCACATTTAGAGGTCATTTGTCAAGTGTTTTTTTGTAATTTTTAATAATTTTTTCCCTTTATTTTCTACATAACTCCAAAATGTCTTCTTTTGGGCAAAAAATCACTTCACCTCATGACATTCCGGAAGCTTTCTCGGGGCGTCGGGAGAGTACGCCCAGCGCACTGCATTTGTTATTATTTTCTGTATTTCCGGCATAAAGTATATGGGATACTCCTCATGTCCCGGCTGAAAATAAAAAATCCTGCCGTAACCTCTTGTAAAGGTCACTCCGCTTCGGAATTTCTCTCCCCTGCTGAACGTTCCCTCAAACACAACATCATCGGGCATCGGTATATCAAACCACTCGCCGTACATTTCTTCATGCGGAATTTTTATAAGCTCAGGCACTCCGTCTGCGATAGAGTGCTTCGGTGCAACACATTTCAACGTTTCGCTGTCGTTATTGTGCCAGTTAAGCGACATTGTCGTCCCCATAAGCGCTTTCATTATCTTTGAATAATGCGCTGAGTGAAGCGCAACCAAACCCATTCCGCCGAGAACAGCGTCCTTTATAAGCCGAACATTTTCCTCAGTTATGTCGTCATGCCGAGCGTGCGCCCACCAAATAAGGACATCGGTATTCCGCAGCATTTCCTCGGAAATACCTTGATTTCCCATATCAAGCGTTGCACAGCGAACCGACATATCCTCATTTTTCTCCAAAAAGCCTGCAATACAGCCGTGTATGCCGTTCGGATATACCTTAGCTATCCCCTCATACTCACGCTCATGCACATATTCATTCCAAACTGTGACTCGTATCATCCAAGCATTCTCCTCAAATTATCCGCCGAATTCTTTATAAATCCAAGCTGGTCATACGCACCGAAATGTTCGATCGTATAGATACCGTCATATCCGCTTGCCGCAAGTTCCCCTACTATCTGCGCCACCGCAACGCAGCCATCGCCGACAGGACAAGAGTACATTTCCGTACCGTCAACAGCGCATTTCATCTCGCAGCGCTCATCGGGCGTCATGCTTCTGTCCTTGCAATGGACGTGGACTATATAAGACTTGAGCCGCTCAAATGCATATATCTCCGATTCAGCGCTGTACATAAAATTACCCGTATCAAATGTTAAATTTAAATAAGGCACTTCCGCGATAAATTCAAGTATTCTTGCGGAAGTCGAGATCGGACTGTGGAAGTCGTCAAAATCCTCAACTGTCGGAGTTAAGCCTTTTTCGTGTGCATATCTGCATACAGCTTTCATTGCGTATATCATTCTGTCCTTTTCTTTTTCCATAACGTTTTTATCATTTGAGGAATAAAATCCGGGAATAAGCATAACCTTTTCCGCGCCAAGTTCCGCCGCCCTGTCGCAATGATAATACGCGGCGCTTAAATCGGGAGAATTTGCGAAATCATAAAATCCATAGACAGACGATATCTTCATTCCCGATGCGGCGATAAGTTCAGCTGTTTTCTCCTCTTTTAAATCTGCGATATCAAATTCAAGATAGTCTATCCCAAAGCCTTTGACCGTTTCAAGCACCGCCGAAGCGGTTCTTCCGCTCTGTTGAGCAGCTTCACATATATGATGATAAAAAACCGCAAACTTCATATACAAATTATCCCCCGAAAATATTACAATAGCATCATTATACCATATATAATATATTTTTTCAATATAAACCTAAATAAAAATCGGCAAAATTCGGCGCCGAATTTGTATGATAATCAATTGACATAAAGGGAAAAAAAAGCTATAATAAACTTAAATTGAATTATGCTTTGAAAGAGGAAGAATTTATGAAGCTTAACGAACTTGAAACGGGCGAATCTGCTGTCATCACCGCCGTAAGAGGTGACGGAGCGCTCCGATGCCGCCTGCTTGATATGGGTCTTATCCCGAAAACCAAGGTTATGATACGAAAGGTTGCGCCTATGGGCGACCCGATAGAGCTTTTTCTGCGCGGATATGAGCTTACCATACGGCTTGACGATGCAAAGCTTATTGATATTATCCCCGAAACAAGCGATAAGGGGGCTGACCAAAAATGATATTTGCACTTGCAGGCAATCAGAACTGCGGTAAAACTACGCTTTTCAATCAGCTGACAGGCTCAAATCAGCACGTTGGAAACTTCCCCGGCGTTACCGTTGACAGCAAGTCGGGCAGCGTCCGCGGACTCAAAAACTGCGAGGTCGTTGACCTTCCCGGAATTTACTCGATTCGACCTTACACAAGCGAGGAGATCGTTACCCGTGATTTTCTTATCGAGCAGAAACCGAATGCTATCATAAATATAGTTGATGCAACGAATATTGAGCGAAATTTATATCTTACTCTCCAACTGCTTGAGATGAACATCCCCACCGTGCTTGCGCTGAATATGATGGACGAGGTGCGAAACAACGGCGGAACGATCGACGTTGAAAAGCTTTCGGCTAACCTCGGTATTCCCGTAGTTGCGATAAGCGCCGCAAAAAACGAGGGCGTCGACGAGCTTATTCAGACGGTATATGAAGCGGCAACCAAAAAGCTTCTGCCGACAAAAAAAGACTTCTGCAGCGGTGCAGTCCACCGCTGTATCCACGCTGTAACACACCTTATCGAAGACCACGCGGCAGCTGCGGATATTTCTCCCCGATTTGCGGCAACAAAGCTTGTCGAGCAGGATCCGTACATAATCGAAAAGCTTGGTATAAACGAAAACGAGCGCGATATGATAGAACACAGCGTTACCGAAATGGAATCGGAAATGGGACTTGACCGAAACGCTGCGCTTGCCGATATGCGCTACACGTTTATCGAAAACGCCTGCGCAAACACGGTCGTTAAGTGTCACGAAAGCAAGGAACACGCACGAAGCGTCCGTATAGATAAGGTGCTGACGGGAAAATACCTTGCAATTCCTGTTTTTATCCTTATAATGCTGTTGATTTTCTGGCTGACGTTCGATGTTTTCGGTGCATTTTTAAGCGATCTGCTCAGTTTGGGAATAGATTTTGTGACAGGCGCAGTCGACAAGGCTCTCACAGCCTACGGACTTAACCCTGTGGTTCACAGCCTTATTATCGATGGCATTTTCTCGGGAGTCGGAAGCGTTCTGAGCTTTCTCCCGATAATAGTCGTTCTGTTCTTCTTCCTTTCGATGCTTGAAGACAGCGGCTATATGGCACGAGTTGCTTTTGTAATGGATAAGCTTCTGCGTAAAATAGGACTTTCGGGACGTTCCTTCGTTCCGATGCTCATAGGCTTCGGCTGCAGCGTTCCTGCAATAATGGCAACGAGAACGCTCTCCTCCGAGCGTGACCGCAAAATGACGATATACCTTACTCCGTTCATGAGCTGCAGCGCAAAGCTGCCGATTTATGCGGTATTTACCGAAGCATTTTTCAGCAGCCACAAGGCTCTTGTGATGATATCGCTCTATGTCGGAGGTATCATAGTCGGAATAATCTGCGGACTTATAATGAATAAAACGCTCTTTAGGGGCAAGCCCGTTCCGTTTGTAATGGAACTTCCGAATTACCGTCTGCCCTCCCCTAAAAGCGTCGGAATGCTTATGTGGGACAAAGCGAAGGACTTCCTGCAGAAAGCATTCACCGTTATTTTCGTTGCAACCATTATAATATGGTTTTTACAGACCTTTGACCTTAAATTCAACGTTGTTTCCGACAGTTCAAACAGTATCCTCGCCGCAATAGGAATGATAATCTCGCCTATACTCAAACCGCTCGGCTTCGGCGACTGGCGTGTGTCAACGGCGCTTATCTCGGGATTTACTGCAAAGGAATCGGTCGTTTCTACCCTTGCAGTCCTTACCGGCGCAAACATCTCAAACCTCGGCAGCGTCCTCGGAACATTCTTCACGCCGCTTTCAGCTGTAAGCTTTTTGACCTTTACACTTCTCTACACTCCCTGCGTTGCGGCAATTGCTGCAGCAAAGCGTGAACTCGGCAGCGGATGGGCAGCGTTCGCGCTCTGTATTGCCCAATGCTGCGTGGCTTGGATAGCTTCGTTCACTGTTTATAATATTGGCGGATTGTTTGTTTGATTATACCTGCAAAGGTTTAAAGCTTTGCACAATTATTTAGAAACAGATATAGATTTACATAACTGATCCTGCATAAATTGCTTTTTATACGAGGATTTGATTCAATTTTTTCCGCCAAACATATATACCAAACATATATACATATATAACGGTACGAAATCATTAAAGGAGAGTTTTATGGGCGCTGCCGACTGGATAGCAATTGTATTGATAGCATTCGCAGTTTTCTGTGCGGTGTATTTTATGATTAAGAATAAAAAATGCGGAAAAGGCTGCTCGGGCTGTCCATACTCGGGAGAATGCAGCCGCAAATCAAAAAAGGAGGAGCGTTAAATGCCGCAGAAAAGAAACTATCAGCATGAGCTTGAACAAATTCTCAACGGCATTGAGAAAAGCTCTCCCCCTCGGCTCCTGCTGCAAAGCTGCTGTGCGCCTTGTTCAAGCTATGTGCTGGAATATCTTTCGGAATATTTTGCGATAACAGTTTTTTATTTCAACCCGAATATCTATCCCGAAGAGGAATTCTTTAAGCGCAGCGCCGAGCAGAAACGGCTTCTTTCACTTATGAAGTTCAAAAATCCCGTTGATTTTGTTGAGATAGGTTATCAGTCCGAGAGGTTTTATGCTGCTGTCAAGGGACTTGAACACATCAAAGAGGGTGGCGAACGCTGCTATGCCTGCTATAAGCTGCGGCTTAAACAGACCGCTGAGCTTGCCAAGGAACGCGGCTTTGACTTTTTTACTACTACTCTTTCGATAAGTCCGTATAAAAATGCGGATTGGCTCAACGAGATAGGCGAAGAACTTGCCCGAGAATACGGCGTTTGGTATCTGACATCGGATTTCAAGAAAAAGAACGGCTACAAACGCTCGACAGAGCTTTCGGAAAGCTACGGAATGTATCGTCAGAACTACTGCGGCTGCGTTTTTTCGATGCGTGAGCGTGAAGAAGCCTTGAAAAATAAAGATATATGAAAGGAAAGTAAAAAAATGGAGATAAAGGGATATACCTACGGATATGACGCAAGGAAGGGAATGCTCACCGACCCAAGGGCGTCCGAATCAATGGAAAAGCTTGCATCACTTGGAACAAACTGGGTCTGCCTTGCAATGCCTATCGAGCAGGAGCATTTCTATTCGACCACATTCGGATTTGACTACCGCAAAAACTCAACCGACAAGGAGCTTACCTTTGCGATAGACAAGCTTAAATCGCTCGGTCAGCATATCTGCTTAAAGCCAATGCTCAACTGCGCTGACGGAACATGGAGAGCGCACATCGGTTTCCCCGAAGCCGACTGGGGCGACACCAACTACTGGAAGGAATGGTTCTCCTGCTACACGGCTTTTATCTGTCACTATGCCGAAATTGCCGAGGATACGGGCTGCGAAATGCTTTGCATCGGCTGTGAAATGCTCGGCACCGAGCGTAAGGAGGACTACTGGAGAGCGCTTATCGCCGAGGTTCGCAAGGTTTACAGCGGAAAACTTGTTTACAACGCAAACCACGGCAAGGAACGCAGCATACGTTGGTTCGATGCTGTGGACTACATAGGAACATCCGCTTATTACCCCGTTTCAAAGGGCGCAGGTGCAACGCTTGAAGAAATGTGCGCCGCTTGGGAATACCACAAAAAGGATCTTGCAGCACTTTCCGCGGAGCTTGGAAAGAAGATAATCTTCATGGAGATAGGCTGCCGAAGCGCAAGCGGCTGTTCGGCTATGCCGTGGGATTTCACGCACAGGGACTTGCCTTATGATGAAGACGAGCAGGCGAATTTCTTTGAATCGGCGATGAAAAGTATGTGGAAAGAAGAATGGTTCAGCGGTTTCTTCTGGTGGGACTGGTATACCTTCCTGCCGAAGCGCGAAAATGAACTTGGTTTCTCAATTTACGGCAAAAAAGCTGAGAAAATCGTAAGAGAATGGTATATAAACAAGTGATTTTGCAAGTTTTGTGTTAAAATAATTCATCATATTGCCATTTTATAGATTAATTAAGCCTTTTTATGTTAAAAATGCCTAAATATCGTCAAATTGTCAAGTTAAATTCATCTTGTTTTTACCTTGACTTTTGATGATTAAAAAGGTATTATTTATAGTGTACATTAAAACAAGGGAAACTCTGAATTAAGTTGACCTTGCACAGCTGCCGCAAACCGCCGTGCGGCTGTACTTAACAAAACTAAATATGGCGGAGAAAAGGGAGTTAATTATGAAATTTTCCAAGAAGGTTCTTGCATTCAGCCTTGCTGCTTGCATGACAGTCCCCTTCCTTGCAGGATGTTCAAGCAAGGACACAGAAACAACCACAAATTCCGAAGGCGGTTCTGCTGATTCATCAAGCACTATCGTTATCGGCGGTATCGGCCCTGTTACAGGCGGCGCTGCAGTTTATGGAAACGCTGTTAAGAACGGTATCCAGCTCGCAATTGACGAGATCAACGCTGCAGGCGGCGTAAACGGCATCAAGCTCGAACTCAATTTCCAGGATGACGAACACAACGAGGAAAAGGCTGTTAACGCTTACAACACACTTAAAGATAAGGATATGAAGCTCCTTATCGGTACAGTTACTTCCAACCCCTGCATCGCTGTTGCTGCAGAAAGTGCAAAGGACAATATGTTCCAGCTCACACCTTCCGGTTCCGCAGTTGACTGTGTTGCAAACGACAACGCATTCCGTATCTGCTTCAATGACCCCAACCAGGGTGTTGCTTCCGCACAGTACATCGCTCAGAACAATGTTGCTTCCAAGGTCGCTGTAATTTATGACAGCTCCGATGTTTACTCCACAGGTATTTATGAAAAGTTCACTTCCGAAGCTGCTGCTCAGAACCTTGAAGTAGTTGCTGCAGAAGCATTCACATCCGATTCCAAGACTGACTTCTCCGTACAGATCCAGAAGGTTCAGGAATCCGGCGCAGAGCTTCTCTTCCTTCCTATCTACTATCAGGAAGCTGCTCTTATCCTCCAGCAGGCATCCAAGGCAGGTCTTAGCGTTAAGTATTTCGGCTGCGATGGCCTTGACGGACTTATCGACCAGCTCGGCGAAGACGTTGCTCTTGCTGAGGGCGTAATGCTCCTTACTCCTTTCGCTGCTGACGCTAAGGATGACAAGACAGTTGCTTTCACAACAGCTTACAAGGCTGCATACAACAACGAAGTTCCGATCCAGTTCGCTGCTGACGGCTATGATGCAGTTTACGCTGTAAAGGCTGCTATGGAAAAGGCAGGCATCACAGACGCTTCTATCTCTGCTTCCGACCTCTGCGATGCTCTCAAGGTTGCTATGACCGAGATCACAGTTGAAGGCGTTACAGGTAATATCACATGGACAGCTGACGGTGAGCCTACAAAGGATCCTAAGGCTATGGAGATCGTTATTACCGAGAACGAAGACGGCACAAAGACAGGTTCTTACGCAGCTCTTTAATCCCGACATTTATAATTTGTTTTGCATCTGAAGACCCGTATATACTGCACGGCGCCCAAAAGGCGCTGTGATGTGCGGGTCTTATTTGCAATTAAAAGCCTACTGCTGTAAATTAAAGCACCTTCGGCTTCGGGATATGCTTTAATTTGCAGCAGAATAAATAATTTGAGAAAGGGGTCAAGGCTCTTATGATGAGTTTCATTTCCTACCTTGTAAACGGAATAAGCCTCGGCAGCATTTACGCACTTATCGCTCTGGGCTATACTATGGTTTACGGCATTGCAAAAATGCTGAATTTCGCCCACGGAGATATTATTATGGTCGGAGGCTTTACGATATTTACCGCAATGTCGACCGCATGGTGTCCCGTTTGGCTGTCCGTGCTTATCGGCATAGCTGTATGCACCGTTCTCGGTGTTGTAGTTGAAAAGGTTGCCTATAAGCCCCTCAGAACCGCTCCTCCGCTTGCAGTCCTTATTACTGCTATCGGCGTAAGCTACCTGCTCCAGAATGTTGCGCTTCTTATTTTCGGTTCGGCTTCGCAGAGCTTCACTTCTATCGTAAAGAACATCGCTCCCGTTACTCTCGGCGGCGTTACTATTTCAATGGAAACCATTATCTCTATTGTGATTTCACTTATTATAATGGTATGTCTTACAATTTTCATAAACAAGACCAAAGCCGGAAAGGCTATGCTTGCAGTTTCGGAGGATAAAGGCGCTGCACAGCTTATGGGAATCAACGTAAACGCAACCATTTCACTCACATTTGCGATAGGTTCGGCTCTTGCAGGCGTTGCAAGCGCACTCCTCTGCTCGTCCTATCCGCAGATCAGCCCTTACACAGGTTCAATGCCCGGAATCAAGGCTTTCGTTGCAGCTGTTTTCGGCGGTATCGGCAGCATTCCCGGCGCTATGATAGGCGGAATCCTCCTTGGAGTTATCGAGAACCTTTCAAAGGCATATATTTCCTCACAGCTTTCCGACGCTATCGTATTCCTTGTGCTTATTGTTGTTCTTATCGTTAAGCCTACTGGAATTATGGGCAAGAAGATAAACGAAAAGGTATAAGGAGGCGCAGGTCATGAAAAAAACTACTGTCAATAACCTTATCACCTGCGGAATAGTCCTTGCATTCTTTATTATATGCGGCGTTCTTTCCTCGGCAGGTGTTCTCGGAAGCAAGCTGAGCGGATTGCTTATCCCCATCGGAATATACATAATCCTTTCTATTTCGCTCAATCTTACTGTTGGTATTCTCGGTGAGCTTTCACTTGGCCACGCAGGCTTTATGTGCGTTGGCGCTTATGTCGGCGGCGTATTCTCTATCCTTGTGCAGAACGTTATCACCGTATCTTGGCTCAGGATATCACTTGCTATCGTTATCGGTGGATTGGCTGCCGCTTTGTTCGGAGTTCTTATCGGCATACCGGTATTAAGACTTAGGGGTGACTACCTTGCTATAGTAACCCTCGGCTTCGGTGAAATAATCAAGAGCATTGCAAACAACATTTATATTGTTAAGGACATAAACGGTCTTCATTTTTCCTTTGCTTCCCCTGTTTCGGGAGTAGACGCTGCAACAGCTTCCGATATTTTCAAGGGCGCTCAGGGTATAAAAGCACCGCAGGACACTACTCTGGTCATCGTAGTGATCGTTCTTATGTTAAGCCTTATAGTTATTATGAATCTTGTCGATTCAAAGACAGGCCGCGCCTGCATGGCTATCCGTGATAACTACATTGCTGCGCAGTCTGTCGGCATAAACGTTACAAAATACAGACTTGCCGCTTTCGTAGTATCCGCTGCTATTGCGGGAGTTGCCGGAGTCCTTTACTCGCACTCTCTCGCAGTTCTTGCACCTAAAAAGTTCGACTACAACCTTTCGATTCTGATACTTGTATTCGTTGTTCTCGGCGGCCTTGGAAGCATGAGAGGTTCTATCATTGCCACCATTATTCTCTATGCTCTCCCCGAGATATTCCGTGAAGTCGGAGATTACCGTATGCTCATCTATGCAATCGTACTTATTGCAATGATGATATTCAAGAACGCTCCGTATTTCAAAAATCTTATGGAGAAAATAAAGGCTCTCCCCATATTTGAAAAGCTTAAACCTAAACAAAAGGTCAAAACTGCAGGAGGTGAATCAAAATGAGTGAAGCTGCACCTATGCTTGAAATAAAAAATCTTGCGATACAGTTCGGCGGTCTTAAAGCGGTCGACAACCTGAACCTTACCATAAAGAAAAATCAGCTTTACGGTCTTATCGGCCCCAACGGCGCAGGCAAGACTACCGTTTTTAATATGCTCACGGGCGTGTACAAGCCCACCTCCGGCACTATCTACCTTAACGGAGAAAACATCACAGGCAAATCCCCTGCTCAGATAAACAAGCACGGTATTGCCCGTACTTTCCAGAATATCCGTCTTTTTAAGGATATGTCCGTTCTTGACAACGTTAAAGTCGGACTTCACAATCAGAAAAAATACACCGGCATTGAGGGCGTTCTCCGTCTTCCGCGCTATTTCAAAGAAGAAAAGGAAATGGACGAGAAAGCGACAGAACTTCTGAAGGTCTTCGAGCTTGACGGAGAAAAAGACACTCTTTCCTCAAATCTCCCTTACGGCAAGCAGAGAAAGCTCGAAATTGCCCGTGCGCTTGCAACAAATCCGAAGCTTCTTCTGCTTGATGAACCTGCCGCAGGAATGAACCCTAATGAAACGGCAGACCTCATGCGAACTATCCGCTTTATAATCGAAAAATTTGATATGACCATTCTTCTTATCGAGCATGATATGAAGCTTGTTTCGGGAATATGCGAGGAAGTGACCGTTCTCAACTTCGGTCAGGAGCTTGCACAAGGCGTTACGACTGAAGTCCTCAACGATCCGAAGGTCATCACGGCATATTTAGGCGAATAAGGAGGGAACCCCATGTCAATGCTTCATGTAGAAAACTTAGAGGTCTATTACGGCGCTATTCATGCGATAAAAGGTGTTTCCTTCGATGTTGAACAGGGTGAGATAATCGCTCTTATCGGCGCAAACGGCGCAGGAAAAACCACCATTCTTCACACAATAACAGGTCTTGTTCCTGCGCATTCGGGAAGCGTTACCTTTAACGGCGTAAATCTTACAAAAACTCCTGCGCATAAGATAGTCGGCCTTGGAATGGCTCATGTTCCCGAGGGAAGACGTATTTTCCAGCAGCTTACCGTTTATGAAAACCTTATGCTCGGCGCATATACGCGTTCAGACAAGGCTGAGATAGAAGACACACTTTCGACTGTTTTCAAGCATTTTCCGCGGCTTGAAGAGCGCCGCACACAGATAGCAGGAACGCTCTCCGGTGGTGAACAGCAGATGCTCGCAATGGGCAGAGCGCTTATGTCGCATCCGTCCATCATTCTTATGGATGAAC
>CAMJES010000039.1 GCA_946404705.1 uncultured Ruminococcus sp.
GCAAGTGTAGCGTGGTTTGCTTCGATATTCATCTTGAAATCCTTGTCAAGACCGTACTTGCGGAGGAAGCCGAGAACTGTTGCTGTATCGAAATCATACTGGTGCTTTGTAGGCTCCTTCGGCTTGGGTTCGATGTAGAAGTCGCCCTTGTAGCCGATAGAACGAGCATATTCAACAGCCATTTTCATAAGACGAGCCATGTTGTCAAGTTCAAGTCCCATATTTGTGTTAAGGAGAGTTTCATAGCCTTCTCTTCCGCCCCAGAAAACGTAACCCTGACCGCCAAGCTTAACGGTAGCGTCGATAGCCTTCTTTATCTGTGCAGCTGCGTAAGCGAAAACGTCAGCGGAAGGAGATGTGCCTGCGCCGTGCATATAACGAGGGTGGTCAAAGCACTTTGCTGTACCCCAGAGAAGCTTCTTGCCGGGGTACTGCTTCATCTTTTCAGCGGTATAATCAACGATCTCGTCAAACTTTGCGTTTGTTTCTGCGAGTGAGCCGTACTCGGGTGAGAGGTCACGGTCATGCCAGCAGAAATAGTCGATGGAAAGCTTATCCATGATCTCGAAAGCAGCGTCAACCTTTGCCTTTGCTCTTGCAACGCTGTCGGATTCGCCCCATGTTTTGTCAGCTGTACCGCAGCCGAACATATCGGTGCCGTCGCCGCCCATTGTGTGCCACCATGAAAGTGCAAACTTGAGGTGTTCTCTCATAGGCTTGCCGTCGACGATCTCATCGGGGTTATAATACTTGAATGCGAGGGGATTTGTGCTGTTTTTGCCCTCATAGGGGATCTTGCCGATTCCTTTGAAAAATTCGCTCATTTTTATTTCCTCCCATAAAAAATTAATTATGTTTTAACAATTAACTTCACCTGTTACTATATATTTTACATTGTAAACGATTTACTGTCAAGGTGGTTTTGTAAAAATTATATAAAATTTTCCTCTTATTTTTTTGTTATTATTTTCCCGACAGCGTCGCCACAAGCAGCTCGGGAGGGTTAAAAAAACGTATCCTGCCGAGTCCGCGGCTGACCGCCATTCGCTTATCGTCTATTCTGTATATGCCCTCGGAATACTTCGGACGGGGCTTCAGCTCGGGTGAGATAAGTCCGCCCACAAACGGCAGGCGGATAGAACCGCCGTGGATATGACCGCTGAAAGTGACATCCGCGCCCCACTCGGCGTAGGTTTCAAAATCAAGCGGATTATGCGCAAGGAGAATGATAAAGCCCTCGGGCTTTTTACCGCAAAGCCGTTCCATTTCGCTTAGCGTAAAGCTTTCCCAGCCACGCCTGTACTCCCTTACACCGCGGTAAAACTTCGCTTCGTAGGAAACTCCGCACAATGTCAAAGGCTGTCCGTCTTTATATATAGTATAACTCGTGTTGTCAAGGCAGATCGCACCTGCTTCAAGCATCTGCGCCGCAGTTTCGGTAAAAAGCTCCTCGGACATATCGGAAAACTCATGATTTCCGTTGACGTAAAAAGTCGGGTAATTTTCGGCGAGCATTCGTGTAAGTCCGATAAAATCCTCTCTGTTTACGGCGGTATGGCTAATCATATCGCCCGTCATAACGACAATATCGGGCTTCTGCTTTGCGATAAGGTTAAAAAGGCGGTATCCGTTGCGCCCGTATTTTTTGTTATGAAGGTCGGAAAGATGCGCTATCTTCAACCCCTCATAAACTGACGGCAGGTTTTTCGCATGGATCGTGAAGCTTCCGACTTCAAGCTTTGACATCTGCCGCTTTGTGCTGGGCAGGAACTCTCCGAGCATTGCAGATTTTACGATTTCGGCACAGATTTTCAAGAATTATCCCTCTTTCTGTAGAAAAACCTCATTTTATGCAAATCGCCGGACTAAATAAAGTCCGGCGGAATTCTTTAAAAGGGCAAGAAAAGCGTATTAATCGGCATTTCCCTTGATGACCTTTCGTGCTTTATTCACGATGCACTTGTCGTTTTCGTATGTCAGCACCGAGTCGGCGCAGCCTGCGTCCACCCATTTAATTTCGGCGATCTCCGATTCCTGTCTGACATAATCAAAATTCTTTGCCTTTGCGATAAAATAGACAACGACCTTTTGTGAATCCTTGCGTGGAAAATAGGTCACGGTTTCGCGGAAGGTCGGGTCGATGATAACATCTATTCCCGTTTCCTCTTTTATTTCTCGAAGGGCTGTTTCGACCTCGGTTTCTCCTGCCTCGACATGGCCCTTCGGGAATGACCAATGACCGCTGTTAACGTGCTTTATCAGCAGGATCTCAAGGTTCCCGTGGTACTTACGGTAAACAATAGCACCGCATGACTTTTCATGTTGCATAAGCCGTTTTTTCCTTTCTGAGCAGATGACTGCTTCGGATTATTGTATGTTCCTTATAATTATAACACAAAAAGTTTTGTTTGTCTTGCTTTTTTCAAAAAAAATATAATTTTTTAATTAAAATTTCGATTTTAATAGTCATTTTCCACAAGATATTATTTATTTACACAAAAAACAGCCTGCACTTTTGTACAGACTGCCAAAATATGTATTCAAATATAGATTTATTCTGCCGTAATTTCCTCTGTTTTCTCTGTTTCCTGAGGTTCGGGAACTTCTGCGCTAAGCTCGGATTTAAGCTGTTTGTATATCTTTACTGCAACAAATGCAATAATTACCGCTTCAACGAACAAAAGCAGCTCCACAACCACCAAACTTGTTATCACGCCACTCTGATAGAGTGCGGCAGGAACATCAAAAATAGCATGGAGAGCGATAGCGGCAGGGAAAAGCCACAGTTTTCCTTTCAGCTTTATGCTTGCAAATACCACAACGGAAAGCGAAACATGGAGCGTGATAGCTATCAGCCTTTCGACAACATTTATAAGTGCTTTCGACATAGTAAATTCCGAAAGAGCCGTAAACTGCGCTATAACAAGATCGGTCTGCTCCGCAGGAACGGAACTCATGATGGAATTCATTCCCATTGCATTAATAGTTACCGCCGTTATTGCATACGACAGCATTGTAAGTCCCAAAAGTATGATCGATTCAATTCCGCCGTGGCCAAGACCGTACATTATCGAAGCCCTCGGGTCGCTCCCCTTTTTGCAGAAGATCTTATACGCAACAAAGCGTCCCGTTTCTTCGAAAATACCTGCGGCCAATGTGCCGTAAATAACATAAGCTACTGTGCTTTGCTGAACGATCGGCAGCATAAAATAGTGAGAGATCTGCTCCAGAATAAGCGCAAAAACCGGAAATGTTACCGCACCGACAAAGACATATCGAAGCTTGACGTCCTTGTTTTTAAGCTTGAAAAAAACTATTGCGGCTATCGGCAGAAGCGTTGCGAGAATTCCTGCTGTAAGAAATGCTGCTATTGCAGCGGATGAAAACGTAATATCGTTTGTCATTGCTCTTTCTCCTTACTGTTGTTTTTCCTTCTGAATACAAAAAATACTGCCGCGGCGGCAATAATCAATACTGCCGGAATGATTATTGCAAGCGGATTAATTCCGCCGCTGTCACGGAAAGCATAGTCGGGAAGGCTGTCGGATTTGAACAGCAGAATCCTGTCCACCCAGTCCTCCTTTTCGGTGCTGTAAGCTGCACAAGAAATTTTCTTGTCAAGCATTTCAACGCGGACTGTAAAAACCTGCTCCCCGTTTTCGCCCATCACGGGATAGATTATACCTGCCGAAGTACTCGACTTAGCGGCGCTCCTTGCCCCGTCAGCCGAGCCAAGATACAGCGCTGTCGTCTTATTGCCCTGCATTGACATATCGGCGGTCATAACATTGCCCGAAACGGTCAGTATGCAGCTGTCAACGATAAGCTCGGAATTGCTGACCGCGACCTCGATCTCATATCTTCCCGATTTAAGGTCGGTAGCGTAGACCGCAGGTATCTCCTTTTTGGCAAAGGCCGAAAACGCACACAGCATCAGAACACCTGTCAATGCCAGTATAACGGAAACAAGCCTTTTCATATCAAATCCCCCTTTACAATTTGTATAATTACATATTTAATATACGCTTTATTATTGGTAGTGGATCATCGGGAACGGACTGCGAAACGCTGTGAATGACCGATTCCATATAGAAAAGCGTTGAAATATCGTGTATAATCGGAACGCCCGAGCTTTGATCGGCATAAAAAACAGATCTTATCTCGGCGTTGCGGCGAAGCTTGTAGCAAAAGCTCAGCGCGGTAAAAATTATAAGCGGTATCGCCTTATGCCCGAACGTGATATCGGCAAAAATGCTGTCGCCGTCGCCCAAGGTTTCGATAAGCGCTTCAAACACGCGCTTTTGCTTGTCGAGCGTTTCCTCTCCTGCGATGCGTATCTCGGTAAGGTCGTACTTAAAGCCGACCTCTTCGGCAAGAACTTTCAATTCCATCATCAAATTCAGAAAATTTGCGCTTGTTCTCGAAGAATTCTCCGAAATTATCAGCGTTATATTTACAAGCTCATCCTGCTCTGCCGTTGCTTTCAGCTGAAGAAGTATCGGAAACCGTGTTTCAAGCTCGGCTTCATCAGATCTGTAAAGGCATTTTTCGGTTTTCTCCGCCGGAAGCGCAAAAATATATTTTTTCATTATCGGTTCTCCGTTTTACCACGTTATATTAATATGATTTTAGCATAATTTACATTCAATGTCAAACAAATTTCGCAAAATGCAAAAAACGGCAATGGTATGCATTGCCGTTTGATTTATTGCAGTTATTCGGGAAAACTTACCGTTATTTTTGTGCCGACATTTTCTTCACTTTCAAGCTTGATATCTGCACCGTGGTATATAGCGCCGTGCTTTACGATAGAAAGTCCGAGTCCCGTTCCGCCGAGCGCCTTTGAACGGCTGGAATCCACGCGGTAGAAGCGCTCGAAAACTCTGTCCTGCGCGGAAACGGGTATTCCAACGCCGCTGTCCTTTACGCTCAGCACCGTTCTGCCGTTCTCCTTTGAGATATTGATATCGACAGTTCCGTTCGGGCGGTTGTATTTCACGGCGTTGTCGCAGAGGTTGAAGATAAGCTCGTCAAGTATCTTGCGAACGCCGAAAATGCAGGCGTGTTCTCCTTCAAGCGTAACCGTGAGCTTCATTTTGTCCGACTGCGGTTTTATCCTCTTGACGATCTCCTGCGAAAGTTCAAAGAGGTCTATGTTTTCCTTGTCATATTCAACGCTGCCATCGTCAAGGCGCGATATTTTTATTATGTCATTTACAAGGGAAATAAGTCTTTGCGCTTCGTCATAGATAGACTTGGAAAAGTCTGTGACCGTTTCATCGGGAGTTCCGCCGCTCATCATCAGCTCCGCAAAGCCAGATATCGAGGTAAGCGGCGTTTTAAGCTCGTGCGAAACATTCGATGTGAACTCTCTTCTCAACCGCTCGCGCTCGGAACGCTCCGTCACATCGAGTATAACTATTACTGCGCCGATTATCTTTTCTTCATCATAAACAGGGTTTGCAATAAGGCGGTATATCTTGTCGCCTATGCGCAGCTCGTTTTCGGCAGGACTGCCCTTTACGGCTTTTTCCGCCGCATCGCAGAAATCCGATAAAATGCTGCCTTGACCCTTATCTATACCGAGAATTTTTGAGGCCGCTGTGTTGTAGGTCAGAACGCTCGTGTTTATATCGGTAACAACAAAGCCCTCGCTCATATTTTCCGTGATAAGCTTGAATTCTTCCTTGCTGCGCTGTGCGTCGCGAAGCTGCTGTTCAATAGTTTCGTGCTGCGCGGAAAGCTTATCGGTAAGCGGCGCAAGCTCCGGATAAGGCGCTTTGCCGGGCAGTTCGGGGTCAAGCTCGTTTATCGGCTTTATAATGCTTCTCGAAACGAAGAATGAAAGCACAGCCGAGAACAGCACCGCCGCAAAAAATACTATCACGATAGGTATGGCAAGCGCCCGAAGCGTAGCCGCAATGGTATTCTGGTCAGCCGAAATGCGGATAACGCTGCAGTCGGAAAGCCTTACCGAATAGTATATGGTTTTTGTCAGGAACGTATCGGAGCGCCGCACAGCGCTTCCCTCGCCTTTTATCAAGGCTTCGCGCACCTCTTGACGGTCGGCGTGATTTGTCATAGTTTCCGAATCGGCAGCTGTATCGAAAATAACGCTGCCGTCTTTGGCGATATATGTGATGCGCCTGTCCTTGGCAGAAAGCGACCTCAGATAGCTTTCGCCGTACTCCTCGGCTGCCGAGGCAATAAGATGCGCCTCTATTGCAAGCTCATCGGTCAGTTCGCGCTCAAAAACATCGGTAAGTATCCCGAAGATCAGGCCTATACTGAGCGCAAGCACCGTGCAGGAAACCACAAGCCCCGTCAGGAAGATCTTTTTAGTCATTTGCTGCTTCCTCTCCCCCTATGCGGTAACCGACATTCTTTATGGTTTTGATAAGCGAGCCGTTTTCGCCGAGCTTAACGCGAAGCTTGCGGATATGAACGTCAAGCGTTCGCGAATCCTCGTAAAACTCGCCCCATATCTCCGTCAGCAGCTTTTCACGCGAAACAACGCTGCCGCCTGCTTTCATAAGCGCAGCGAGCAGACTGTATTCCTTGAACGAAAGCGTTACCTCCGCACCGTCCGACTTAACGATATGCTTTTTATCGTCAAGAGTTATTCCCCCTATTTTGAGTATCGACCTGTCTGCGGCAGGCTCTTTTGACGCACGGCGCAGCAGCGCACGAACTCTTGCGGAAAGCTCGGTCATTCCGAACGGCTTTGCAAGATAGTCGTCCGCACCGCTGTCAAGTCCCGTCACCTTGTCGAATTCGCTGCCCTTTGCGGTAAGCATTATTATAGGAACGCTGCTTCCGCTGTCACGGATCTTCTTCAAAATGGAAAGTCCGTCCTCCTCGGGCAGCATTATATCAAGGATAAGCAGCTGCGGTTCAGCCTGCCCGAAGCCCTGCCAAAACTCGCTCGGCAAGGCAAAGCCTTTGGTTTCAAAGCCGTCTTTATTCAGCGCATAGCATACGAGCTTGCGGATATTGTCGTCATCTTCAAGAAGATATATCAATGCTTTTCCCTCCGGTTTAAAGAAATACCGCACTTGAAATATGTACGGCTTTAGGGAAACTCCGATTTGTTCGAAGTTTCCCTATAGATCTGATTATATTTTATCACAGTTGATCGGACAAATCAAGGGGAAAAGCAATCGTTTAACTTTAACCGAAACGTCCCCCGATATAGTTCGCTGTACGCTCGTCATGCGGAGCTTCAAATATAGTTTTTGTATCGTCAAACTCGACCACCTCTCCGAGCAGGAAGAACGCGGTTTTATCTGCGATTCGGGCAGCCTGCTGCATATTGTGCGTTACCGTTACGATAGTGTATTTTTCACGCAGCTCCATTGCAAGCTCCTCAATTTTTAGCGTTGAGATAGGGTCAAGCGCTGAGGTCGGCTCGTCCATCAGCAGCACCTCGGGTTCAACTGCTATCGCCCTTGCGATGCAAAGCCTTTGCTGCTGTCCGCCGCTCATTCCGAGTGCGGATTTTTTCAGCCTGTCCTTTGTTTCATCCCATATTGCAGCGCCGCGAAGCGACTTTTCAACTATCTCGTCAAGCTTGGCTTTTGACCTTATACCGTGTATCCTCGGGCCGTATGCAATGTTGTCATAAATGCTCATCGGGAACGGATTGGGCTTCTGAAACACCATTCCAACGCGCCTGCGAAGTCCTGTTACGTCAATATTTCCGTATATGTCTTCATCGTCAAGCGATATCTTTCCCTCGATGCGGCAACCGTCGACAAGGTCGTTCATACGGTTCAGGCACTTTAAAAAAGTTGATTTTCCGCATCCGGAAGGGCCTATCAGCGCGGTAATTTTATTCCGAGGAAGCTTTAAATTGATATCCTTGAGCGCATGATTCTCGCCGTACCACAGATTTAAGCTTTCGGCTGTTATAATTGATTCGTTTACCATAGTTTACCTCAATATCAAGTGCGGTTTGAAAAATGCTTCTGAACATATTTCGCGCCGAAATTAAGCAGCACCGTAAGCAGGAGAAGTATCGCCGCAATAGCGAACGCTGTATCGAATTCGCCGCGCTCCTTTGCATACATATAAAGCGAAACGGTAAGCGTTGAGCCTGCGTTTCCACTTGAAGCCGCCTGCGCAAGTCCGTATATCTCGTTAGCCATTCCTGCGGTGAAAAACAGCGCTGCGGATTCGCCTGTGATACGTCCGACAGAAAGAATAACACCTGTTATGATACCGTCAACTGCGCTCGGAAGAACTACGGTGCGAAGCATTCTCCACTTTCCCGAACCGAGTGCAAGCGCGCCCTCGCGGTAGCTTTGCGGAACGGCTTTAAGACTCTCCTCGGCGGTACGCATTATTGTCGGGAGCGTCATTATAACAAGCGTGAGCGAACCTGCAACAAGGCTTGTTCCGAAGCCGCAGAACTGAACGAAGATAAGCATTCCGACAAGTCCGTAAATAATTGACGGGATACCCGAGAGAGTTTCTGCCGCAAGTCCGATAAGGTTCGTGAGCTTCTTGTTTTTTGCATACTCGTTAAGATAGATAGCTGCACCTATGCCAAGCGGAATTACAATTATCATTGTAAAGAAAATGATGTAAAGCGTGTTGAGGATATTCGGCAGGATTCCTGTCGTTCCTTTTAAAAGGCTCGGCTTTTCAGTAAGGAAGCTAATGCTTATATGCGGCAGTCCCTTTATCAGAACGACAGCTGCGACCGTTACCGCAAGAATACATACGACCGCTGCCGAAAAATATATCGCTGCTTTCAATGCGCCGCTTTTTGTGCGGCGGAAAGCTGTATTATTACCATTCATTTCAGTTTTTTCCTTTTCGGGTCAAGAAATTAAGCAGCATATTTATTCCGAGAATAAAGACGAACAGCACAAGTGCGACCGAGAACAGCGCTTCTCTGTGAAGCCCCGATGAATAGGACATTTCGCTTGCGACCGCAGTCGTAAGGAAACGAACGCTTCCGAAAAGCTTAGGCATATTCGGAACATTTCCCGAAACCATCATTACTGCCATTGCTTCGCCGACCGCACGGCCGATACCGAGAACGACCGCTGCGGAAATTCCGCTCTTTGCAGCAGGAAGTGTTACCTTGAAAATTGTTTCCGTGTCGTTTGCGCCGAGTGCGAGAGAGCCTTCCTCATACTCACGGGGAACGGTGCGTATCGCACTTGCGGAAACGGAGATAACAGACGGAAGAAGCATTACCGCAAGGACAATGACCGCCGAAAAAAGGCAGGCACCGTCCGGCAGCTCAAAAACGTTTCTGACCGTCGGAACAACATAAATCATTCCGAGAAGTCCGTATACGACCGAAGGAATGCCGGCAAGCATCTCAACAGCGGAGGAAAGCAGCGAAGCAAGTTTTTCACCTGCAAATTTGGTGATAAACACAGCTGTAAGTATGCCGAGCGGAACGCTCAGAACAACCGCTGCAATCGTTGCGTAAAACGACGAGAGTATAAACGGCAGAATTCCGAATTGAGCATTTTCTGAGGTAGGTGTCCATACCTTTCCGAACATGAAATCTTTAAATCCCACTTCATGTATCGCAGGAACGCCCGAACTTACAAGAAATGCGGTTATAATTACAACAAGCGCAATTGACGCGAATCCGCAAATCACAAAGAATGTTGCCATTACTCTGTCGGACGCTTTTGCAAGCGTCCGAAGAACATTATCCCTCTTTCGGACGGCAGAACTTTCTCCTCGCAGAGATTCTGCATAAACCGATCTTTCCATAGTTAACCTCACTTTGCGGTAGGAACTCCTCCGGCTGACTCGATGAATTCATCTGCTTCCTTGCTCATGCAGAAATCAAAGAATTTCTGTGCGTCACCCGAAAGCTTCTTGTCCTTGGCTGTTACAAAATAGAATGCTCTGCTGATCTTGTAGCTTCCGTCAAGAATAGTATCGTTAGTCGGCATAACACCCTCTACGGATACTGTCTTAACTGTGTCCTTTACAGAAGCTGTGGAAGCATATCCGATCGCATTGGGGTTAGTGGAAACGGTCTGGATAACGTCACCCGTTGAAGTAAGTTCCTGTGCGTAAACGCAGGAATCCTTTGTGCCTGTTACCGATTCAAAGCCGTCACGAGTACCCGAAGCAGCCTCTCTGCCGATGCAAACGATAGGAAGGTCATCGCCGCCGATTTCCGACCAGTTTGTGATCTTGCCCGTGTAAATATCGGCAATGTTCTCTACTGTAAGATTATCGATTTTGTTTTCGGTGTTTACAATTATCGAGATACCGTCATAACAAAGAACAGCGGCATCAAGGGTCTGTGCTTCTTCGTCTTTGAGCGCACGGCTGGAAAGTCCGATATCGCATCTTCCCTCGCTTACTGCGGAAATACCTGCCGAAGAACCGGTCGGGTTGTAGGTTATTTTTACATTTTCGTGCTTAGCCGAATAGCTTTCGCTCAAAACTCCTATAACCTTTTCCATTGAGGTCGAGCCGTCTGTCGAAACTGTGTGTGAAGTTTCTGTGCTGCCGCATCCGACAAGAAGAACAGCAGATAGAATTGCTCCGATAATAGCTGATTTTTTCATAATAAAAACATCCTTTCAATATTTCCTTTATGTCACAATGCTATTGTAACGCTTTCAATGTTAATTCCGAAAGCCAATCTGTGTTAAGCCTGTGTAAAGCGTTAATTCAATGCGGAATTCGGAATGCGGAATGCGTAATTATTGCGGCAAATCCAACGTTTGTAGTTAAAACCGCGAAGCGGAGCAGCTGGTCAAGCTGAGCCCAGCTTGCGAGGGGTCAAGGGGGCGAGAAGCCCCTTGTCGCGCTCCGCAGAGCGCGAAACTCCTTAAACTATGGCATAAAGCACAGCGGCGATAGAACGAAAAACTATCAAATAAAAAAGCGCAATTCACATCAAAATGGTAAAACGGAAATGAATATCATAAAACCGTTTAAACCATAAAAATGTGAATTGCGCTTATTCTGTTTTTCTAAAGTAAACCTTCCTCTAAAGGCAAATGTACGAACGAAGTGAGTATATTTGCCTTTAGACGCAGTATGAACAGCTATGCTAAAATTCTAATATGCTGCTGACTCCTATCCAACTAACCGGAAAGGAGGTGAACTTCAGTGGATATTATCATTTCTATTCTTATTTCCGTTGGAGCAGGTGTTACCGCAAATTACATTTACGACATCATCTGCAGGGGGCCGAACGGTCGAAAGAAGTAAAACAAGGCAGCAACAGCACAAAAAATACCCCCTCGGAGTGGCACCTCCGAGGGGGTATTTTTTGTGAACTCCAGTGGAATTCATTTCATTTCTTGTGATTATTATATCACATATCAATATTATTGTCAAGAATGAATAAAATATTCCTAAAATCAAGAAATAGAATTAGGATTCAAGAATTCCGCATTATTCAACGAGTTCCGGGTCAAAGCTTTCTTTCCACGGAAGTCCCCATTTATTGAGTTCCTCCATAAACGGATCGGGGTCAAATTCCTCAATATTATATACGCCCGGCTTCTGCCACTTGCCCGTCATTACCATCATTGCGCCGAGATCGGAAGAGCGTCGTGTAGACAAAGAGTGTAGATCTCGGTGGTCGCCGTATCATTAAAA
>CAMJES010000040.1 GCA_946404705.1 uncultured Ruminococcus sp.
GACCACCGAGATCTACACTCTTTCCCTACACGACGCTCTTCCGATCTTATGCAACCAGCTCATTACCAAGGTACTCGGCAAATATATGAATAACTAAAGGGGTGAGATCATAATGGCTAAAAAAGAATTAAAGCCTTCTCAGATTCAGGCTCAGATCGAAGCTGAGAACGCTGCCGCTCTTGAAGCGCTCAGAAAGCGCCGCGAAAAAGAGCATAGAAAAATGGAAAAATCCAAAGGTACCAACAAGCGTGTCGGAAAGTCTTGGACAAACGACATCGGTATCTTCCTCCTGCTTGCTTTCCTCGGCTTGTTTATGATTGCACCTATCTATATCGCAATTATCACTTCGCTCAAGCCTGTTCAGGAAATCTTCATCATGCCGCCTAAGCTTTATGCGATAAATCCGACAAGCGACAACTTCCGCGACCTTTTCCAAGTCGCAAACAACTCTTGGGTGCCTTTCTCAAGAAACGTTCTCAACAGCTTGTTTGTTACAATTGCCGCAACTGTTCTCCACGTTATCTTTGCCTGCATGGCTTCGTTTATCCTTGCAAAGTGCAGATTCCCCGGTGTTAAGCTTATCAACAAGACCGTCGTTATCGCACTCCTTTTCAACAGCCAGGTAACATATATCATGCAGTATATCGTAATGGCTAAGCTCGGTATGATCAATACATACTCCGCACTTATCTTCCCGATCGTTGCTTCTTCAATGGGTCTTTACCTTATGATCAACAGCGTAGGCACTATCCCCGACGCAATGATCGAAGCGGCAAAGGTTGACGGCGCAGGTCTTTTCAGAATTTGCTGGCAGGTAGTAATGCCCAACATGAAGCCTGCTATTATGACAATTATCATCTTCCAGTTTCAGGCTGCATGGAACTCGACCGGCGGTAACCTCGTTTATGATGAGGCACTCAAAACTATCCCGACAGTCGTTCAGCAGATCGCAGCCGCAGGTATTGCAAGACAGGGTGCTATCGCAGCTTCCGCAGTTGTGCTTATGATACCGCCTCTTGCAGTATTTATCGCAGCGCAGAGCAACGTTATGGAAACTATGGCTCATGCCGGAATGAAGGATTAAAAGAAATTTGGAAAGGGTGATAATATGCCAAGCTTGAAAAAGCTTATTTCATATCTTTCGGCCGCAGTTATGACTGTTACAGTTTGTGCGACAAGCGTTTCTGCATCCGAAGCTTATAACCCTTACAGCTATGACAGATGGGGCGATCCGATATCCTCACAGGTAGGATATACGGCGGATTATTTCGTAAGCGGCGATGATATCGGCTGCGGTGCATTGAACGAACCTGCCGACCTCTTCGTATCGCACGACAACCTTATGTATATAGCTGACAGGGGAAACAACAGGATCGTTGTTACCGATCTCGACTTCAAACTCGTAAGGATAATTGATAAATTCACCTATAACGGTGAAGAAACCACTCTTAAAAAGCCTACGGGCGTATATGTTGACCCGTACACCGATTTTATTTACATTGCCGATAATGAAAACGAGCGTGTAATTAAATGCGATGTCAACGGAAATATCGACAGATTGTTTGGCAAGCCGGATTCCGAGCTTTACGGAACCGAGCTTACATATAATCCGAGCAAGGTAATTGTCGATAAGGCTGAAAATGTTTATGTTGTAGTTAAATCCGTAACAAAGGGTGCGGTAATGTTCGATAAGGACGGCAAATTCCTCGGTTTCTACGGCGCAAACCGCGTTGAACAGACCGCAGAGGTGCTTTCAAATGCGTTCTGGAACCTTATTTCCACCGAGGAACAGCGAGCAAGAACCGCTAAATCAACTCCTATCGGATTTACAAACTTTGATATCGACGACAAGGGCTTTATCTACACCGTAACAGAATCTACCGAAACTACCACCGACCTTGTTAAGAAGCTCAACCCCGAGGGCAACAACATTCTCGACTCCCTCGGAATCGACAACGAATTCCAGTTCGGTGACAAGAGTCCGACATACTATTCGATCTATGCTAAAAACTCCAGCCTTACCGATATAGACATCGGCCCTAACGGCGAGCTTAACATTCTCGACTTCCAGCACGGACGTATCTTCCAGTATGATAAGGAAGCATGGCTCCTCTTTATCATGGGCGGCTCGGGCGAACAGCTCGGAACCTTCCGTTCGGCTGCTGCGATCGAAAGCTATGACAATCACCTCTATGTTCTTGATTCAAGAAAGAATTCCATTACGGTATTCACAAGAACAGCATTCGGTGAGATAGTTACAGAAGCTTCAAACCTCTATAACGACGGTAAGTATGACGAATCATACGAGCCGTGGCAGGCTGTTCTTAAGTATGACGGAAATTACCGCCGTGCTTATGTCGGAATCGGCAACGCGCTTTTCAACAGAGGCGAATATAAAGAGGCAATGAAGTATTTCAAGATATCTATCAGCCGCGGACGCTACAACAAGGCGTTTGAAGGCTACCGTGACCAGTGGCTCAAGCAGAACTTCACGCTGATAGTGATCGTGATTGTTGTTCTTATCGTTGCTTATGCAGTAACTAAGAAGATCTTAAAGAAGAGAAAGCAAAATTCAAGCGGAAAGGGCGGTGCATAATATGCTCGATTTAACAGAGGGTCAATTTGTAAAACATGTTATAATGCATCCGTTCGAAGGCTTTGAAGACCTTCGCTGGAAGAAAAAAGGCTCCATGAAGATCGCATGGGTGATCGTATTCTTACTGTTTTTCCAGCAGATCGCATACAGCAGACTTTACGGTTTTCAGTATTATTCGGATTATGACAAAATTTTCAACATAGTCCCCTATATCTTCCGAAGTTTCATACTTTTCTTGGTATGGGTAGTCGCAAACTGGGCAATGTGTACTCTCTTCGCCGGAGAGGGTACGATGAAGAAGATCTTTATTTACAGCGCTTACGCGTTGGTGCCGTATATCGCAGGATATCTTATCGGAACGCTGCTTTCCCACGTTCTTATCAAGGATGAATACATCTTCATCCAGCTGTTTGAAATATTGGGACTTTGCTGGTCGTTCGTACTCGTGATATCGGCGATGAAAGCGGTGCATCAGTTCACATTCGGCAAAACGATAGCGCTGATACTGCTGACAATACTCGCTATGATCGCGATATTGTTCCTGCTCGTTCTTGTTCTTACATTGTTCCAGCAGGTGCTTATCTTCGTACTTTCAATCTATACGGAGCTTTCGTATCGTTTCCGTGTATAGTATTCTAAATCGAAAAGTGGTGAAATAAATGCGAATTAATATAAAGAAGATACTTGCCTGCGTTTGCTGCGCCGCAATGATGACTTCGGTATTCACGATCCCTGCGTTCTCGGACGATGAGGAAACGGCTGCCGAAACAGAAGAGGCGGACAGCGAGGAAGAGGCTTCCGATGAAGAGGTCGTTATCCGTACCGAGGAAGAAGCACTCGCAGCTGCAGAGATCGTTGCCGAAAATGATAAGCTTGCTCTGTATGTGAACAAGTCGGAGGTAACTCTCGCTCTCGTTGACAAGAATACAGGCGAGATCTGGTGGTCAAATCCGATCAATGCGGACGCTTCCTCCGGTAAAAAGGCTCAGATCCAAGAGCTTAAAGCAGGAATGGTGCTGACCTACGGCGAACCCTCCAAGCGTAAAACTACAAGCATAAACAGCAAGGTAAAGGGCAAGGCAAAGATCAGCAATGTTTCCAACGGAATCAAGATAACCTACAAGTTCAATGCCGCAAAGATCACCGTTCCCGTTACATATACCCTTGAGGACGATCATCTTAAGCTTAGCGTTGATACTTCCGAGATCAAGGAAGAAGACGGCGACAAGCTCACAACAAAGCTTGCGTTTATGTCGACATTCGGTTCCGCTGAGATGGATGAAAACGGATATTTCGTTATCCCTGACGGCAGCGGCGCGCTGATAGACTTCAACAACGGAAAGACGGATCTTAAGACCTATTCCGGAAAGGTCTACGGAAGGGATATCACACCCGTTACGCAGACTGCTCCTGCAGTTACCGAACAGGTTTACCTCCCGATGTACGGTATCGTTAAGGGAAACAGCGGTATGATGGTAGTTGCCGACAAGGGCGACACAGCCGCAACTATCAATGCATACGTTTCCGGTCAGAACAAGACAGATTTCAACGCCTGCTACTTTGATTTTGAGATAAGAACAAGCGATGAATACCAGCTGGGTGCCAGCAACGATACTCCGCTCAGAGTTTTCGAAAAGAGAGGCATCCTTGTTCCCGAGATAGAGGTTCGCTACTATCCCGTTTCAAAGTCCGACAAGAGCGAAATCGATTATGTCGACATCGCTGAAAAGTACAGAAATTATCTCACAAGCGTTTACGGCGTTACAAAGTCCGATTCCGTCAAGGATGTTCCGCTTTATGTTGATCTTTACGGCGCTGTACTGAAAAAGGAATCCGTTCTCGGTTTCCCCGTAACAATGCAGCATGCCGCTACGACCTTTGATGAAGCAAAGGATATCCTTACAGAGCTTACAGCTGACGGTGCGGATAATATCGTTGCAACATACAACGAATGGACTTCCGCAGATATAAACGAAAAGGTTTCCGACAAGGCAAAGCCTGCATCAAAGCTTGGCGGAAAGTCGGATTTCAACAGCCTTTTAAGCTTCGCTGAAAGCAACAACATCAGCATCTACCCCAACGTTCAGAACCTTACATTTAAAACGGGCGGCGGATACTGGACAGTTACAGATACCGCGATCCGTGTTTCAAACGCTTATTCAAGACAGATCATATACGACCCTGCTTACGGAATTGAAAACAAGTTCTACAAGTCATTGTCGCTGCTCGCGCCCGAGGCTTATGAGAGAATGTTCAACAACCTCGCAAAGAGTTACAGCAAATACGGTCTTGAAAACATCTCCGTCGGTACTGCTTCAACAGTTATCTACGGCGACTACGGCAAAAAGGCTACATCAAGAGAAATGATGAAGTCGATCGTTCGGGAAGGCTATCAGAAGCTTGACGATCAGGTTGGCTCGATACTCGCAGACGGAGCTAACGCCTATGTTCTCCCCTATGTTGACAGAATCACCGATGTACCGCTTAATTCAAGCAAATTCGACATCTTTGACACCGATATTCCGCTGTATCAGATCGTTATGCACGGTTTGAAGTCCTATTCGACACCCGCAGTAAACGGTCAGGCTCAGATTGGCGATGTTATCCTTTCCGCTGTTGCGGCAGGCAGCTCCTTGAACTTCGACCTTATGGCTGAAGAGGCTAACGAGCTTAAAGATACACGCTATGACGTTTACTTCTATGCAGACGCTGAATACTGGAAGAAGGACGCTGCAAGCACTTACGCCTTTGTTAAGGAGATACTTTCCGATGTTTCGGAAGAGCAGATCACCGGCTACACCATTCTTCCAAACGGAAATACGGAAACTACCTATTCAAACGGTACAAAGATCACAGTAAATTATGCAGACAAAACTGTTACCAAGGGCAGCAAAACTTATAGTCTGTACGATTACATCGGGAAGGAGGTCATAGGATAAATGAGACACAAACTATCCTATGAGAAGAAAAAAGGGCTTTACGGCTATGGATTTATTGCCCTTTGGTTCATCGGTGCATTGATGTTTTTCATCATTCCGGTGTGCAAATCGTTCTTCTATTCATTCAATGACGTTGCTCCGGAAACAGGCTATCTTGCAAAGAGCTGGGTCGGAATCGCCAACTACAAAAGAGCGTTCATGACCGACCCGACATTTAGAAAGTATCTTGTCGGAGCATTGCAGGATATGGCGATGAACCTTCCTGTCATCGTTATCTTCTCGATGTTCGTTGCGATCATCATCAATCAGAAGTTCAGAGGAAGAGGTTTCGCAAGAGCTGTATTCTTCCTTCCGGTAATCATCGCAACCGGCCCTGTTTATGCGATCATCACGGGCGACCTTAACACAAACGGAAACAACAGCGCAGAACAGTTCTCGACAATGTTCGAAGCGGACATGGTTGACCAGCTGCTCGAGTTCGTCGGAATATACGGCTTCGGAACGAAATTCACCGAAATGCTGACCACGATAACATCGGATATCCTTAACCTCGTTTGGAAGTGCGGTATCCAGATCATTATCTTCCTTTCGGCATTGCAGGGTATCCCCACTTCCGCTAAGGAAGCCGCTGCTATCGAAGGCGCGACCGCTTGGGAATTCTTCTGGAAGATCACTCTCCCTTACGTTTCCCCGATGATCCTTGTAAACATTGTTTATACGGTAATTGACTCATTCACAGACCCGACAAACGAAGTTATGGCGCGTGTGCTTGAAGTTCAGAGCGACTGGCAGTACGGCTATGCAGCTTCGATGGCGTGGAGCTATTTCGGAATTATTCTTATTGCTCTCGGAATCATCTTTGCAATTATGAATAAGCTCGTTTGGTATGATGATTAAGGAGGCGGAGAATAAAATATGGCAAGTTTAGCAAAACGCTCCGGCGAACCGACCCGTCAGAGAATAAAAGAACCTAAAATGTCCCGAAAGGAGAAAAGAGAACGCTTTAAAAAGCGCCTTGAATCTCTTTCTCCCGAGGAGCAGAAATATCTGAAGAGAAAAAGAGCTTTTGATGCAGTATGGCCTATCGCAAGAGGACTTATCGTATTCGGACTTTGCTTCATCATTATTTATCCGCTCCTCTTCATGGTTTCCGCAGCATTCCGCCCCCGTGCGGAGATGAACGACCCGACGATAATGTGGATCCCGAAAACACTTATCCTTTCCAACATTGTGGAAGCGGCAAAGGCTATGGACTTCGGTCATACGCTCGTCAATACGCTGGTGCTTAACATCGGCTGTTCGATACTTCAGGTGCTTACCTGCGCCCTTACCGGCTACGGATTTGCGAGATTTAAGTTCAAGGGAAAGAACATTCTGTTCTTTATCGTAATACTGATGATCCTTGTTCCTGCACAGATCATCCTTATTCCGCAGTATATGTTCTTCCGTTACTTCAATCCCCTCGGAATTTATCATGCGATCACAGGAAACTACATCAACTTCATCAACAGCGGCGTTACAATGTATATGCCGGCTCTGACAGCAAACGGAATCCGTGCAGGTCTGTTCATATTCCTTTTCAGACAGGCATTCAGAGGACTTCCTAAGGAGCTTGAAGACGCAGCATATCTTGACGGCTGCTCACCGTTCAGAACCTTTATTCAGGTAATGGTTCCGAACGCAGGCGCAACATTCCTTACAGTATTCCTTCTCTCGGTTGTATGGTACTGGAACGATTACTATGTTTCCACATCGTTCTTCACCGACAACAAGACTATCGCACTTATGCTTAAGAACCTTGACGCAAACCTTGCAAGACTTATCTTCGGCAATGAAACGCCGAATGTCCGCGAGCTTATTGTATGGATGGAAGCAGGATGTCTTCTCTCGATCACACCGATGCTTATCCTTTATATCTGCTTGCAGAAAAACTTCACAGAAGGTATTGCACGTTCGGGTCTTACAGGTATGTAATTCAAATTCAAAACCACTCTCGGCGATTGTCGGGGGTGGTTTTTTGTTGCTATTTGACAATAAACCGCTTGTTTTTCTACAAAGAATATGTTATAATTTATATAATAATTTTGTTGGAGGTCAATATGAACGGAAATTCAAATGTATTATGGTATAAACAGCCTGCGGCAAACTGGGACGAGGCGCTTCCTGTCGGAAACGGCAGAATAGGCGGAATGATTTTCGGCAGAACGGAAGAGGAGCTTATCCAGCTCAACGAGGACAGCGTTTGGTCGGGCGGCTTTCGTTACAGAAACAACCCCAAGGCTAAAGCAAATCTTGAAAAGATACGCAAGCTTATCGCTGACGGCAGGATAACCGAAGCGCAGGCACTCTGCGAGGACGCTTTTTACGGCAGAAACGAGCAGCAGCGCCATTATCACCCTATGGGCGATCTTCATATCCTGCAAAACGGCTGCGAAAATGCCGAAAACTATCGGCGCAGCCTTGATATTTCATCTGCAGTCGCAAAAACCGAATGGACGAGCGGCTGTGTGCAATTTTGCAGAGAAATTTTCGTTTCATATCCCGATAATGTTATGGTCATACGCTTCTCGGCAAGCGAAAAGGGCAAAATATCATTTGAAGCGTTTATTGACGGCGTTGACGATGACTATGACAAAAATGAAGCATACGATGATTCAACGCTTCTTTTCACCGTGAGCGATGGAATACCTTATGCGACCGCGATATCGGTCAAAACATTGGGCGGAAGCGGCATAACGGACGCAACACGCATAAAGGTCGAAAATGCAGACGAAGCGGTTCTGACGCTTGCTTGTCAGACCTCGTTCAGAACGGGAAATTACGAAAAACAGGCTTTGAGCGAAGCTAAAACCGCGCAGAGGAAATCATACAAAGTGCTGCTTGAACGCCACACCGCTGATTACAAGCGGCTTTACGACCGTGCAAGCCTAAACCTTTGTGATAACAGCATTAGAAACTCGGCTCTGCCGACCGATGAGCGGCTTGAAAAGTTCAGAAACGGCGGAAACGACAACAAGCTTGCCGAAATGTACTTCAATTTCTCACGCTATCTGATGATAAGCGGCTCGCGCGAGGGAACGCTGCCGCTGAATTTGCAGGGTATATGGAACAAGGATATGTGGCCTGCGTGGGGTGGAAAGTACACCATAAACATCAACACCGAAATGAACTACTGGGGTGCAGAGATACAGAACCTCTCCGAGTGCCACACGCCGCTATTTGACCATATCGAGCGAATGAGAGAAAACGGACGCGTGACCGCCCGTGAGATGTACGGCTGCAAGGGTATGGTCTGCCACCATAACACGGATATATGGGGCGATACGGCTCCGCAGGACAGATGGATGCCTGCAACGGTATGGCCGATGGGGCTTGCTTGGCTCTGCCTGCATATATATGAACACTACAAGTTCACGCAGGATAAGGAATTCCTTGCGGAAAAATATGACACGCTCAAAGAAGCGGCAGAGTTCTTTGAGGATTATCTTATCGAAAACGAAAAGGGTCAGCTTGTTACAAGTCCTTCGACTTCACCCGAAAACACCTACATAACCAAGACGGGCGAGCAAGGTTCGCTCTGTCAGGGGCCGTCAATGGACAGCCAGATACTTTACTGCTTGTTCACGGCGGTAGAAGAAAGTGCGGAGATACTTGGAATTGACGGCGAATATGCGGAGAAAATGCGCTCGCTGCGTTCACGGCTGCCCAAGCCTGAGATCGGCAAATACGGTCAGATAATGGAATGGGCGGAGGATTATGATGAGGTAGAGCCGGGACACCGCCATATCTCACAGCTATTTGCGCTCTATCCTGCAGATATAATTTCGCTGCGCAAGACTCCCGAGCTTGCGGATGCTGCCGTTGCAACGCTTGAACGCAGACTTTCGCACGGCGGCGGCCACACAGGCTGGTCAAGAGCGTGGATAATCAATATGTGGGCAAGGCTCGGCAGAGGCGAAAAGGTCGGCGAGAATGTCCGTGCGCTGCTTTCCAATTCAACCTCTGTAAATATGTTTGATATGCATCCGCCGTTCCAGATAGACGGAAACTTCGGCGGCGGTGCAGGTATTGCCGAAGCGCTTGCTCAGAGTCACAGCGGCGAGATAAACGTTCTTCCTGCGCTCCCACCCGAATGGGAAAGCGGTTCGCTTTGCGGTATAAAGGCAAGGGGCGGTTTTGAACTTGATTTTTCGTGGAAAAACAGCAGGATAACCGAATTAAAGATACTTTCCGTCTGCGGAAATCCGTGCAGGGTTGTCGGAAGCGGTTTGTCCGTGACCTGCGGTGGTGAAAGAGTTGAAGCAAACGAAATTGACGGAACTGTTTCATTCGTAACCGAAAAGGGAAAGACTTATGAGGTAAGATTTTAAGAAATTCTTCCTATTGCAAAATGACGTATTTGTGATATAATATAATCAAATAAAGTTTAAAAGGAGGAAAGCCGATGTCACGAAATGTAATTTCCGCAAAACTGGACATCATATTCAAGAAGATGTTCACGGAAAACGAGGATATGCTCTATTCGTTCGTTTCAAGTATGCTTGAAATACCTCAGGAAAGCGTAAAGGAGATAAAGATCACCAACCCCGAACTGCCGCCCGAAACGCTTTCGGGAAAGTTCAGCCGCCTTGATTTGAGCCTTAAAGTCGATGACAGGCTTGTCAACGTGGAAATTCAGGTCAAGAACGACACGGATTACCGCGACAGAACGCTTTTCTACTGGGCAAAGCTGTATTCGTCCGAGCTTAAAAGCGGCGAGGATTACAGCGAGCTGAAACAGACGATAACAATAAACATCATCAATTTCAATATGTTTGCGGGAGAAGACTACCATACGGAAGTCGCCGCAATGATAAAGGGTACGGACGAAGTGTTTTCGGATAAATTCGGGATACATTTCTTTGAGCTGAAAAAGGTCGGCAAGAAGCCAAACCCCGAAAACAGCCGTGAATTGTGGCTGCAGTTTATAAATGCAGACAGCGAGGAGGAATTAGAGATGATAAGTCAGACCAACGTTCCTATTATGAAAAAAGCCGTAAATGTTATATACGATATGTCGGAGGATACAAAGATAAGAGAGATAGCCCGACTTCGCGAGAAAGCTCTGCACGATGAAGCGTCTGCGCTGAAAAATGCTAAAGCCGAGGGAAGAGAAGAAGGAAGAGCAGAAGGCAGAGAAGAAGGAAGAGCAGAGGGAAGAGCAGAGGGAAGAGCAGAAGGCAGAGCCGAGGGAAGAGCAGAAGGCAGAGCAGAGGGAAGAGCCGAAGGCAGAGCAGAAGGAAGAGCCGAGACTGAGGCGAAGATAATTGCCAATATGAAAGCCCTTGGCATGACCGAAGAACAGATCAAAAAAATAATTTCGAGGACATGACGATGGAACAGAAATTCAGAGTAATATACGATACATCGGAAGAAACAAGAATAAAAGAGATCGCCCGACTTCGCGAGAAAGCACTCCACGATGAAGCGTCTGCACTAAAAAAAGCAAGAGAAGAAGGAAGAGCCGAAGGAAGAGCCGAGGGAATAGCTGAGGTAAGAGCCGAAAGAGAAGCAAGGCTGATTGCCAATATGAAAGACTTTGGCTTGACCGAAGAACAGATCAAGGCAATAATTTCAAAAAGTGATCAATAAACAAACTTCAAAGGAGGATAGATTATGGGAAATGAAAAAAGATTTGTAAAAGTTTACGGAAAAGGCGCAATGGAGGGCAATGAGATATGGGTCGACACCGAAACGGGTGTAAACTATCTGTTCCATTTTGCAGGATCTTCAGGCGGACTTACTCCCCTTTTAGACCGTGATGGAAAGCCGATTGTGACTTCTCCGTCTGAGCTTGAAGATCTCAAATAACGAATACGTTTTCTATTCTAAACATTTTGTGACTTATACATTTAAGTATAAAATTTGCAGTTGATTTTTGTTTCGGAATAATGTATAATAAAAAAGACTTAGGTTGTCAATAAAATCAACTATAACGAAAGGCGGTCAAACCAATGAACGTAAAAGTACTCAACGGCGTATCAATGC
>CAMJES010000041.1 GCA_946404705.1 uncultured Ruminococcus sp.
ATATCATAGCCGGTGACTGGAGTTCAGACGTGTGCTCTTCCGATCTGCGATACTTATCGGTGCAGGCTTGCTCGCAACGCTTATCACCGAATGGAACAATCCGCACACGCTCAAAGACACAAGCTTCCTCTATAAATTCGGAAACAGCTTTTTCCAGTCGGTAACGATGCGTACCGCAGGCTTTAATTCGATCGATATCGAAAATATGACGCCTATGATGAAAATATTCTCGATTTTCTTTATGTTCATCGGTGCAGCGCCGGGTTCAACGGGCGGCGGTATCAAGCTTACCACTATTGCAATCATCCTTATGACGATATTAAGCGTTCTTTCGGGACGCTCCGATACTATCGCAATGGGAAGAAAGATAGAGCATGATGTTGTTTACAAGGCAATTTCGGTATGCTTCATCTTTGCATTCCTTATCATCTTCTCGTCAATAACTATCTATAACCTCAACCCCGGCATAACGGGCATTGACGCAGCGTTTGAAGTCACCTCAGCAATTTCCACCACGGGGCTTTCCGTCGGCGTTACTGCTAAATGCAATACTTTGTCAAGGGTCATACTTATTATAATAATGTTTATCGGACGAGTCGGCCCAGTTTCGCTTGCCCTCGGCATATCTTTGAATAATAAGCATAACAACAAGAACGCGATCTGTCCGGTCGGAAAGGTAATGGTCGGCTGATGGAGAAGTTTGAACCCTTGCAGAAAGGCATTGAGATATGCGTTTCCCCCGAGCATAAATTCGGAACGGACGCTTTCCTGCTCGCGGACTTTGCCGCGCCGCGCCGCAAAGACAGGGTTTGCGACCTCGGCACGGGCTGCGGTATAATCCCCCTGCTGATGAAGATAAAATTTGAACCCGAACTTATCTATGGTGTGGATATACAAGAGCAGGCGATAAGGCAGTTTTGGACAACGCTTGAAAAAAACGCGCTTGACGGGATAACTCCCGTGCTTGGCGACTTGAAAGACCTCGGGAAAGCTGTTCCGAAAGGATATTTTGACGTTGTTACCTGCAATCCGCCCTACAAGGCTGCAAACGCAGGCATAGAAAGCCTTGGCGAAGCGCAGCGCATTGCACGGCATGAGATATTATGCAATATAAACGATGTGTGCAAAACTGCGGCAGGTCTGCTGAAATTCGGCGGAAAGCTTTGTATATGCAACCGCCCCGAACGGCTTGCCGATGTTATCACCGCGATGAAGAACAACAACATTGAACCCAAAACTCTGCGGTTCGTTGCCAAAAACTACGAAACATCGCCGTGGCTGTTCCTTATAGAGGGAAAGCTTGGCGGAAAACCGTTTATGCAGGTTCAGCCTACGCTTGCAGTTCGTGACGGTGACGGCTTCTCGGAGGAGCTTCTCGGCATATACGGCGGAGATAAGGCTAAGGACGGATATTGAATTAACAATAGAAATTGCTTTTGCAGGGTTTCCCTGCCCGAATATAAATAGTATACTATAAAGGAACGGTACGGGCGACCCGTTCCCTACAAGATATAAAAAAACATTAATAATCTGAAAAAGGAGATAAATATGCTTTTACTTGAAGAATTAAAGGTAGAGCTTGAAGGCTACCGAAATGAAATGAAAGACCTTTATAAGATACTCGATATTGACAAGGCTAAGTCTGAGATAGCAGAGCTTCAGGAAGAATCGGGAAAGGACGGCTTTTGGGACGATCTTGAAAACTCACAGAAGGTCATGCAGAAGATAAAGCACCACGAAGCAACTATCGACAGCTACAACAAGCTTAACGCAAAGCTTGAAGATACTATTACTATGATAGAGCTTACGCTCGAAGAAGGCGCGCAGGAGGACGATGATGTTGTTTTCGAGATAAAGTCCGACGCAAACCACTTCAAGAAAGAGCTTGAAGCAATGAAGCTTTCCACGCTTCTCACGGGAGAATACGACAGCAAGAACGCTATCCTCACCTTCCACGCAGGCGCAGGCGGAACCGAGGCGCAGGACTGGGCTTCGATGCTTTTCAGAATGTACAATATGTGGGCTGAGAGCCACGGCTTCAAGGTAACTACACTTGACTATCTTGACGGCGATGAAGCAGGACTCAAATCCGCTTCTATCCTTATAGAGGGTCTTAACGCTTACGGCTTCACGAAGTCGGAATCGGGCGTTCACAGACTTGTTCGTGTTTCTCCGTTCGACTCCTCGGGAAGACGTCACACCTCGTTTGCGTCGCTTGAAGTTATGCCCGAAATGAGCGAAGCTGACACGAACATCGAAATCCGCCCCGAAGACCTTGAAATTGACTTCTACCGTGCTTCGGGCGCAGGCGGACAGAAGGTAAACAAGACATCCTCCGCAGTTCGTCTTACGCATATCCCGACAGGCATCGTTGTTTCCTGCCAGACTCAGCGAAGCCAGTATCAGAACAAGGACTATGCTATGAAAATGCTTATGTCCAAGCTTGTCGAGATAAAGGAAAGAGAGCATCTTGAAAAGATAGAGGATATCAAGGGCGTTCAGAAAGAGATCGCGTGGGGCGCACAGATACGTTCCTATGTTTTTATGCCCTACACGCTTGCAAAGGATCACCGCACAGGCTATGAAAACGGAAACATTCAGGCTGTAATGGACGGAGATCTTGACGGCTTTATCAACGCTTATCTCACCGAACTTTCCCACGGCAACATCACAAAGTAATGCAGAGGATACTCGGACTTATACGCAAGGCTGCGAACAGCTTTGAAATGCTTTCGGACGGCGACAATATCGCCGTCGGCGTTTCGGGCGGAAAGGACAGCCTTGTTTTGCTTTACGGACTTGCAAGGCTTCGCGATTTCATCGGCGTAAGCTTCGAAGTCACGGCTGTAACAATTGATCCTCGGTTTAGCGGAAAAAGCGGCAATTATTCGGAAATATCCGAACTATGCAAACAGCTTGGCGTTCGGTATGAAATAATCCCCACGCAGATAGGCGAAATAGTTTTCGATGTGCGCAAGGAGCCTAACCCGTGCAGTCTTTGCTCTCGGATGAGGAGGGGCGCGCTGCTCGGCGCTGTCAAGGACTTAGGCTGCAACAAGCTTGCCCTCGGGCATAACAAGGATGACGCTGTTGAAACATTTATGATGAATCTCACGCTTGAAGGCAGGATAGGCTGCTTCCCTCCGGTATGCACCCTTGACGACAAGGATATCACGCTTATACGTCCTCTTATTCTTGCCGAGGAAAAGGAGATACGCTCCGCTGCCGCAAGGACAAAGCTCCCTGTTTTAAAAAGCGCCTGCCCTGCAGACGGAAAAACTGCCCGTGAAGACACAAAAAAGCTTATCGCAAGCCTTGAAAGCATCTCCAAAGGCACAAAGGAACGCATTTTTGGAGCAATACTGCGTTCGGGACTGGACGGCTGGCACGAGGTACATTGAACATTTTGTAAGTTAAGCAGCTTTTTTTTTGATGCATTTTGTAGAATTAAACAAAACAGCAAGCAGTATATTGACATTTCAACCAAATGGGTATAGAATAGTTAATGTATAAATCAAAGTTTTATTGGATAGGAGAAAAGAAAAATGAAACTTTCAAGAATTATTTCCGGAATTGCTGCCGGCGTTTTTGCAGCATTCTGTATGACTTTCACCGCGTTTGCAGAACCGCAGGACTTTGAACCCTCTATCACAAGAGCTGTACAGACAGACGGCAACTGGGGACAGTCCATCACATTTTCCACGGCTGATATCAAGCCTGCAGGTATCGGCCCCGACTCAACTTTTGAAGTTCAGTTTGAGCTTGAAGGCGACCAATCCCTCCCGGGTCAGTATCAGGTTGAGCTTATTCTTCAAAATTATGAAGCGGATCCTCAGATCTGGGCGCAGGTAGTTCCTTACGAATACGATGATACACACGCAATTTTTGATTATGACGCAATGGTGCTTGCATACGGAAGCGATGACTTCTCAACGGTAAACAACATCTGCATCGGCGACCGCGGCGTTAAGATGAAGGTTACATACGTCAAGATCACAAATTACGACCCTCCTGCAGCAGTAACTACCGCTGCAGAAACAGAAGCTGCAACCGAAGCTGTTACCGAAGCAGCAGACACTCCTGCCGAAACGGAAGCAACTACAGCCGCTCCTGCTTCAAGCGACGCTCCCGAAAGCGGAAACAGCATTATGGTGATCATATTTGTGATAGGTGCTGTTGTTTTGGTTGCGGCAATTGTTGTAATCATCATTGTGACCAAGAATAACAAGAAGAGATTCTATTAATAATATCAAACGGCAAAACAATGCTCGGGAAAAAACTTCCCGAGCATTTTTGTTTTTCCTGCAGTTTTTTTATGCGCTGCTTATGTGAATCACATTTTCCGTAACGTATAATGAGAGTGTGGCGAAAAACGGCAGAAACTATCGAACGCGGTTCCTCAAATAAGTTTTTCTTTGTTCATAAAAAGCTCAAATTTAAAAGTTTTTGTTAAATCAATTTCATATTTTTATTCAAAACCTTGAATTTTAAGGGATTTAAGGAATATTTTTGATATAAAACGCAAGAATTAATTGTAAATCTTGCAAAAAGCTGTTGACAAGCGCTTATTTATGTGTTAGAATATTACTATCGCAAAAAGGCGGCAGAATTTTCAGGGAAATTCCAACGCACAAAATAAAGGAGAACGCTTATGGATAATTACAGAAATCAGGAACCGTTTCAGAAAGACGGACTGTATGACCCGAAATTTGAACACGAAAACTGCGGTATCGGCGCTGTTGTAAATATGAACGGCACAGCCGACTACACCGTTGTTGACAATGCGCTCAAAATCGTTGAAACGCTTGAACACAGAGCCGGAAAAGACGCCGAGGGCAAAACAGGTGACGGTGTTGGTATTCTCCTCCAGATAAGCCACTCGTTCTTTGCAAAGGCTGCAAAGGAAGCAGGCATAAATATCGGCGGCGAGCGCGAATACGGCATCGGTATGTTCTTCTTCCCCCAGTCGGAGGATCAATGCCGCTTCGCTATGGCGGATTTTGAAAAAACTCTTATCGCCGAGAACCTTGAATTCCTCGGCTGGAGAAAAGTTCCCGTAAATCCCGATGTTCTCGGTACAAAAGCGCTCGAAAGTATGCCTAACATCTATCAGGGCTTCGTCAAAAAACCGGACGACTGCGCAAAGGGCATCGACTTCGACCGCAAGCTTTATATCGCAAGAATGATCTTTGAAAAGCAGAACAGAGATACTTATGTATGCTCCTGCTCAAGCCGTACTATTGTATATAAGGGTATGTTCCTCGTAAATCAGCTCAGAAAGTTCTATCTTGACCTTGATTGTGAGGAATATGTTTCCGCTATCGGTATCGTTCACTCGCGTTTCAGCACGAACACCAACCCGAGCTGGCAGCGTTCGCACCCGAACCGCCTTATCGTTCACAACGGTGAGATCAACACTATCACGGGCAACGTTGATAAAATGCTCAGCCGTGAATCCGTTCTCGTCAGCGACCTTATCGGCGACAGAATGAAGGATATCGTTCCTGTTCTTGACGTCAGAGGTTCCGACTCCGCGCGTCTTGACAACACGCTTGAATTTATGACAATGGCAGGCGTTGATCTTCCGCTCGCAGTTATGATGCTCATACCCGAGCCTTGGCAGTACAGCAAGACTATCAGCCGCGAAAAGCGCGCTTTCTATCAGTATTATGCTACAATGATGGAACCGTGGGACGGCCCTGCTTCGATCATCTTCTCGGACGGTGACGTTCTCGGTGCAGTTCTCGACAGAAACGGTCTTCGTCCGTCACGTTACTATATCACCGACAACGGCAGCAACAAGTATCTTATCCTTTCCTCCGAGGTCGGCGCGCTCGATATCCCTGCCGATGTTATCGTTAAAAAGGAAAGACTTCACCCCGGAAAGATGCTCCTTGTCGATACCGTCAAGGGCGAGCTTATCGAAGATGAAGATATCAAGGATTATTACAGCAAGCGCCATCCCTACGGCGAATGGCTCGACCACAATCTCCACCCCCTCAGCGAATTCTATATCCCGAACAAGAAGCCTGCGCGTTACTCGGGCGAGGAGCTGGAGCGTCTTCAGCACGCATTCGGATATACTCATGAATCTATCCGCAGCACGATGATACCTATGGCACTCACAGGCTCGGAGCCGACCGCTGCAATGGGTGCAGATACGCCTTTGCCGCCGCTTTCTAACACAAATCCTCCGCTTTTTGACTACTTTAAGCAGCTTTTTGCTCAGGTAACAAATCCGCCTATCGATGCTATCAGAGAATCTGTTATCACAGATACTACGGTTTACCTCGGAGCATCGGGCAATATCCTTAAAGATGACGAAAAAAACTGCCTTGTTCTGAAGATAAAGAACCCCGTTCTCACAAATCTCGACCTGCTCAAAATACGCACATCGAATATCGAAAGCCTTAAAACAGCCGATATTTCCATGCTTTACAATAAGAAGACCTCGACCCTTCGCGAAGCTATCGAAAACCTCTACCGTCAGGCTGACAAGGCTCACGAAAATGGAGCGACTATCCTTATCCTCACCGACCGCGGCGTTGACAAGGATCACCTTGCTATCCCCTCTCTGCTTGCGGTTGCGGCTCTTGAAACATATCTTGTTAAGACAAGAAAGAACACGGCTATCTCGCTTATCATTGAAACCGCAGAGCCTACCGAGGTACATCACTTCGCAACTCTTCTCGGCTTCGGCGCAAGCGCAGTTAACCCATACCTTGCAATGGATACTCTGTATGAGCTTACCTCCGACAGAACAATTGATAAGGAATACACAGAAGCCCTCAACGCTTATGTTAAGGCTATTGTTGACGGTATCGTAAAGATCGCGTCCAAAATGGGTATTTCCACTATCCAGTCCTATCAAGGCTCAAAGATATTTGAAGCGCTCGGCATAAGCGAAAGCGTTTGCAAGGAATTCTTCCCCGATACCGTAAGCAGAATCGGCGGTATCGACCTTGAAGATATCAGCAAGCGAAGCATCGCGCTTCATAACGCCGCATTCGACCCCCGTGACCTCACCGTTAACGAAGCTATTGAAAGCATCGGCAACCACAAGTCACGCAGCGGCAAGGAAGACCATCTCTACAATCCGCTTACGATACATCTTCTCCAGCAGTCTGCTTGGACAGGAGATTACAAGCTTTATAAGAAATACTCCGAGGCGCTCAATGCCGAGGATAAGAATCTTACACTCAGAAGCACTCTCGATTTCAACTTCCCCAAGGACGGCGGAATTCCGCTTGACGAAGTAGAGAGCGCAGAGAGCATCATGCATCGCTTCAAGACGGGTGCAATGTCCTACGGCTCTATTTCGCAGGAAGCGCATGAATGTATGGCTATCGCTATGAACCGAATCGGCGGCAAGTCTAACAGCGGTGAGGGCGGCGAAGACCTTGAAAGAATCGTCACCGCAGGAACGGACGAGGATAAATGCTCGGCTATCAAGCAGGTCGCTTCGGGACGTTTCGGCGTAACCTCTAAATACCTTACCTCCGCTAAGGAAATTCAGATAAAAATGGCTCAGGGTGCAAAGCCGGGCGAGGGCGGACATCTTCCCGCAAAGAAGGTTTATCCTTGGATAGCAAAGACCCGTCACTCCACACCTGGCGTTGCACTTATCTCACCTCCGCCGCACCATGATATCTACTCTATCGAAGACCTTGCACAGCTTATTTACGACCTTAAAAATGCAAACAAGGAAGCAAGAATTTCCGTTAAGCTTGTTTCCGAGGTCGGCGTAGGCACTATTGCGGCAGGCGTTGCAAAGGCAGGCGCAGGAGTTATCCTTATCTCGGGTTATGACGGCGGTACGGGTGCTGCTCCGGGCAGCTCTATCCACAACGCAGGTCTTCCGTGGGAACTCGGACTTGCCGAAACACATAAAACGCTTATCAAGAACGGACTTCGTTCAAGAGTCGTTATCGAAACGGACGGCAAGATGATGACAGGCCGTGACGTTGTTATTGCTGCAATGCTCGGTGCAGAGGAATACGGCTTTGCGACCGCTCCGCTGGTAACAATGGGCTGCGTAATGATGAGAGTCTGCAACCTTGACACCTGCCCCGTAGGCGTTGCAACACAGAACCCCGAACTCAGAAAACGTTTCAAGGGCAAGCCCGAATACATCGTTAACTTTATGACATTCATCGCAGAGGAAATGCGTGAATATATGGCAAAGCTTGGAATTCGCACAGTTGATGAGCTTATCGGACGCTCCGATCTGCTGCGCAAGAAGGATTTCGATGAAAACAGCAAGGCTGCGAAGATAGACATGAGCGCTATTCTCGAAAATCCGTTCACACACGGCGAGAGCAACCTCCATTTTAACCCTGCAAACGCATTTGACTTTGAACTTGAAAAGACTATTGACGAAACCAAGATACTCCCCGAGATGATGGTTGCGCTTGAAACGAAAAAGCCGAAGAAGATCGAGCTTAACGTCAACAACCTCAACAGAACGCTCGGAACTATCTTCGGTTCGGAGATAACAAAGCGTTATTACAACACTCTCGACGAGGATACATACGTTATCAACTGCCACGGCGCAGGCGGACAGAGCTTCGGCGCATTTATCCCGAAGGGACTTACCATAACCCTTGAAGGCGACAGCAACGACTACTTCGGAAAGGGACTTTCGGGCGGTAAGCTTGTACTCTTCCAGCCTAAGAATTCCAAGCTCAAATCGGACGAGAACATCATTGTCGGAAACGTTGCTCTTTTCGGCGCAACAAGCGGCAAGGCGTTCATCTCGGGCGTTGCAGGCGAGCGTTTCTGCGTAAGAAACTCGGGTGCAACGGTCGTTGTTGAGGGCGTCGGCGACCACGGCTGCGAATATATGACGGGCGGCGTTGCAGTCATCCTCGGAACAACGGGCAAGAACTTTGCCGCAGGTATGAGCGGCGGCGTTGCTTATGTTCTCGATGAAAACTTTGACCTTTATACAAAGCTTAACAAGTCGCTTGTCGATTTCACAAAGGTAAGCGCCGACGAGGACGTTGCAGAGCTTAAAAAGCTTATCGAAGAACACACCGCGGCAACAAAATCCGTTCGCGGAAAAGAAATTCTTGATAATTTTGATGAATATCTTCCCAAGTTCAAGAAGGTAATTCCTCATGACTATGCTAAGATGATGAACAGCATCAAAAAGTTCGAGGCTCAGGGACAGAGCAGCGAAGAAGCAAGAATTTCCGCATTCCATGAGAATATGAAGTAATTTCGGGGAGGTTTATGTAAAATGGGTAAATCAACAGGATTTCTTGAATATGAAAGATGTGAAAACAAGGGCGAAAAGCCGCTTGAAAGAATAAAGACCTACCGTGAATTTCATACTCCGATGGATATGGAAGACCGCAAAAAGCAGGCGGCACGGTGTATGGACTGCGGCGTTCCGTTCTGCCAGTACGGCAAGCCGCTCCATGACGGCATGGTTTCGGGCTGTCCGCTCAACAACCTCTGCCCCGAATGGAACGACCTTGTTTATCACGGCGATATGGCAAGCGCGGCTGAAAGACTGCTGCTGACAAACAGCTTCCCCGAGTTCACCTCGAGAGTTTGTCCTGCACTCTGCGAAAAAGCCTGCACCTGCGGACTTAACGGCGACCCTGTTACCGTTAAGGAAAATGAATATGCAGTAATTGAATATGCTTTTGAGCATGGCATTATCAAGCCGAATGCTCCGTCTGTACGCACAGACAAGAAAATTGCAGTTATCGGCTCAGGTCCTTCGGGACTTGCCGCTGCACAGCGCCTTAACAGAAGAGGTCACAGCGTTACGGTGTACGAGCGTGAAGACCGCCCCGGCGGACTGCTTATGTACGGTATCCCGAATATGAAGCTTGAAAAGAGCGTTATCGACAGACGTATCAAGCTTATGGAGGCTGAGGGCGTTAAGTTCAAGCTTGGCGTAAATGTCGGCGTTGACGTTACGGCAGAACAGCTCAAGGCTGAATATGACGCAGTTATACTCTGCTGCGGCTCGGGCAATCCGCGCGATATCAAGGCTCCCGGCAGAGATGCAAAGGGCATTTACTTTGCGGTGGACTTCCTTAAAGCTACCACAAAGAGCCTTATCAGCTCCAATCTTTCGGACGGTTATTATATCAGCGCAAAATATAAGAACGTTGTCGTTATCGGCGGCGGCGATACGGGAAACGACTGCGTTGCAACATCTATCAGACACGGCTGTAAGTCGGTAGTCCAGCTTGAAATGATGCCGAAGCTCCCCGACGAACGCGCAGCAAACAATCCGTGGCCCGAGTGGCCGAGGGTTTGCAAGACGGACTACGGTCAGGAAGAAGCGATCGCAGTTTTCGGACACGACCCGAGAATTTATCAGACAACCGTTAAGCAGTTCCTTAAGGACGATGACAACCATGTCCGTGCAATAGAAACAATAAAGCTCGCACCCGTGAAGAACGAGGAAACGGGCAGAGTTACAATGGAACCCGTAAGCGGCAGCGAGCAGGTAATTCCTGCCGACCTTGTTCTTATCGCAGCAGGCTTCCTCGGAACGGAGAAATACATCACCGATGATTTTGGCGTAAAGCTCAACGCAAGAACGAATGTTGAAACAGCTTCTCCTAACGATTACAAGACAAGCGAGGATAAGATCTTCACCGCAGGCGATATGCACCGCGGACAGTCACTTGTTGTATGGGCTATCCGTGAGGGCAGAGAAGCCGCAAGACAGGTCGACGAAGCACTTATGGGATACACAACATTGAGGTAATTCGGAATTAGGAATGCGGAATTCGGAATTATTATAATGCGTAATTGATTTACACTGAAGAATAACCGCAAAACGTAGGGGCGGATTCAATATCCGCCCGATTTTAAAATTGTTTTTAATAAAAAACTTGACATATCATTCAAAAGAGTATATAAAATAAACATAAAGAGTGCATACCGATAGACGGTTGCTCCCAAAACATTACAGCAAAAAATAACCGCCGAAGTTTGGTCACTTTGGGCGGTTATTTCTTTTTATTATAGCTATTTTGTTTTTGAGCAAAATCCCTTACGGAAATGCGAAGCCTAATTCCGCATTCCAAATTCCGCATTAAAATCCCCCACTCTTGACAAACAAAGCCGATTAATGTATAATAATGCTGAAAAAAGTGTGCAGACAAAGGGTAAATACAAAAAAAGGAAGTCTTTGCTATTCTTTACAAATTCATAATCTGCTTTATCGCAGGTATCGGTGCAGGCCTTGGAACGGGCTTTGCGGGAATGAGTGCGGCTGCGGTCATCACGCCGATGTTAGTTGCTTTTCTTGGTATGGAGCCGTATTCGGCGGTCGGGATCGCTCTCGCTTCGGATGTTCTCGCAAGTGCTGCTTCCGCTTACACTTACGGCAAAAACAAAAATCTTGATATCCGCAACGGGCTTATAATGATGTTCTCCGTGCTTGCGTTCACGATG
>CAMJES010000042.1 GCA_946404705.1 uncultured Ruminococcus sp.
AGTATTTTTACGTTCATAAGCTCAATTGAGGACATTGTTGCGCCCATAAAGGTGATAAGGTCTTCGATACCCTCACTATCCTTCATGTATATAATGTGATTTCCTTTACGCTCGGTAGATTTTACGTTAAAGCCTATCTCGCCGAGCAGCTCCGTAAGGTCGAGCATAAGATTATAATACGGAACGGAAAATTCAAGGTGATAGTCTTTGAGCGGCTCGGAAATGCTTCCGCAGGATAAAAAAGCACCCGCAACAAACGCAAAAACGTCATTATTGTTGATATTGTCACGCTGTATGCGGTGTATAAGTGTGCGGCTTGAAATATGAAATCGGTAGATAATTTCCTCTCTGTCTTCAAGGCTTTCTATACTCAGAGTATAAAGTACGGTATTATTTTTCTTTTCGTTTTTGGAAACCGTCACAACGCCGTGCCGTTCAAGGACATCATCGGCAAGCTCACAGAAAAGCTTGCAGACCATATCGTTCTCCGTCTGAAAAACGATAGTGTCTGCGTCAAAATTTTTGCAGAAAAGCAGCATACCGTAAAGGCAGGCGAACTTTCTGTCGCGGTCGGTCATAAGGCCGCACAATTCTTTTTTTACGGAATATGAAAACGACATAAAGTTATCCCTATTTCTTGTTTATATCTCTGTGGCAGATACGGCTTCGCACTCCGCTGTCCTGCAGGTGCTTGAATATAGCTTCGGCAAATGTAACGCTGCGGTGCTTTCCGCCCGTGCAGCCGAATGCGATAACAAGCTGGCTCTTGCCCTCTCTGTGATAAAGCGGAACAAGGAAATCAATAAGGTCGGTAAGCTTTTCAAGCAGCTGCTTCGACTGGTCAAAGCTCATAACATAGCTGCTCACGCACTCTTCAAGACCCGTATGCTCTTTAAGCTCGGGTATGTAAAACGGATTCGGCAGGCAGCGCACATCGAAAACGAGGTCAGCTTCCCTTGCGCAGCCGAACTTAAAGCCGAACGACATCACCTTGACGACCATTGAATCGTTCGGGTTGTCAAGGAACAGCGTATAAAGATTTTCTTTTAGCTGCGCCATTGAAAGGTCGGAGGTGTCGATATAATAATCGGCGTTTTCACGCACCGACATAAGCATTTCGCGCTCGGTGGCGATCGCTCTCATAAGGCTGCCGTGCGACTGCTCGTCAAGAGGGTGTCTGCGGCGTGTTTCCTTATATCTGCGGATAAGTACATCATCGGAGGCATCAAGGAAAAGTATCTTGTAGTCCAGTCCGTTTTTTCTGAAATAGTCGATGCCCTCGTCAAGTTCAAGAAAAAGCTCTCCGCCTCGGATATCGGTAACTATTGCGACATTGTGTATTATCTTATCCGATTTTATGCATATCTCGGCAAATTTGGGGATAAGCTGCGGAGGGATATTGTCTATGCAGTAGTAGCCGATATCCTCCAAAACATTGATAACTCCCGATTTTCCCGAACCCGAAAGTCCCGTCACAATGAGAAATTTCATACCTTGTATTCCTCCCTGTCCGAAATTATGACCGGCTCACATTCCAGACGGTATCCGGTCTTGCTTTCAACAGCTTCCTTTACCTTTCCGATAAGCTCCATAACATCTTCAAAGCTTGCGTTACCGCGGTTGATGACAAATCCGCTGTGCTTTTCGCTTACCTGCGCACCGCCGACAGTCAATCCCTTTAATCCGCATTCTTCGATAAGCTGCGCCGCAAACGCGCCCTGAGGACGCTTAAAGGTGCTGCCTGCGCTCGGGAATTCAAGCGGCTGCTTGGAGCGGCGCTTTTCCATAAGCTCGGTCATTCTCGCTTTTATGCCGTCCTTGTCTGCTTTTTGAAGCGTAAAATCGGCAGAAAGCACGACTTCTCCGCTGTGCGTGAAGCGGCTGCAGCGGTAGGACATTTCCAGTTCTTCTGCGGTATAATCGTGAACATTTCCGTCCTTGTCAAGTGCCTTGACCGAGGTAAGAACGTCCTTTATCTCGCCGCCGTAAGCGCCTGCGTTCATATATACCGCGCCGCCTACGCTGCCCGGAATTCCGTAAGCAAATTCCAGTCCACAGAGTCCGTTTTCAAGCGCAAAGCCGCAGAGCTTCACAAGCGGAACTCCGGCAAAGCAGCGTACAGTATTCTCTCCGATAAGCTCGGGTTCGCCGCCGCTCAGACGGAAAATTACCGCGTTTGTTCCGTTATCATCGGCAAGAATGTTTGAACCCTTGCCAAAAATGAAATACGGAATACTGTTTTTCGCAGCAAACGTAATAAGCCGCTCACACTTTTGAACATTATCAAGCTCAAAAAGCGCAGCAGCCTTGCCGCCTATGCGAAATGTTGTATAATCACGGAGAAACGGCTCAAAAACGACCTTGCAGCCGCTTTTCTCCGCTTCGCTGACAAGCATTTTCAGTTTGTCTGTCATAACAAATTAACCTCAATTAAAAAATCAGCCGAAAATTTTGCCGTGCCTGCTTTGGATATAGTCATAAAGTCTGTCCCAATCGGCGTTTATGACCAGCTTTTCGGGCAGACCGATCTCCTCGGCAAGCGCAAGCGACTCCCCGACATCGCCGACTATCGTGCAGAAGTGCGCGTCGGTGTTTATTACAACGGGGATCTCATATTTTTTGCATATTCTTATTATCTCACGGTAATTTTCACGGGTATTCTTCCAAAGAATGGTGCTTTCGTTTATCTCAACGAGCTTTCCGCATTCCTTGAACTTTTTCAGGCATTTTTCATAGTCAAAAGGACATACGACCGTAGCGCAATGCCCGATAACGTCGATATCATCGTTCTCGGCAAGCTTCATATACATATTTGTATGCTGTTCAAAGCTCCCCGGTGCAAGCATATCCTTGTGAAAGGACGCAATTATCCAGTCGAGAGCCGCACATTCCTCATGCGGAAAGTCGATATTGCCCTCATAATCAATTATACTCGATTCTGCGCCGTATATGATCTTTACGCCGCCAATTTCTCTCGGGATAGCCTTGTGAAGATTATGGAAATGCCAAACGTGAGGGCCGTCCGTTGAAGCAGGCGTATGGTCGGTTATCGCGACCGCCGAAAGACCTTTTTTGGCCGCTTCGTCGGCTATCTCCTTTATTGTCGAAAAGCCGTGGGTCGAAGCGACCGTGTGCGTATGCAGATCTGCGATTATCTTCATATTAATAGATATCCCACTTTTTGATAGTTTCCTTGTGATCCATTTCAAGTCCGAGGTTGTCGAGAAGCTCCTGTGCCGCGTTGTAGCCCATCTTCTTCTGGCGGTTGTTCATAGCCGCAACTTCAAGGATAACGGCAAGGTTTCTGCCCGGTTTTACGGGGATAGTAGCGCACGGCACTTTTACGCCGAGAATGGAGGTGTACTCGCTGTCAACGCCCATTCTGTCATATACCTTTTCGCTGTCCCACGGTTCAAGCTCAACTATCATATCAATTTTTTCGGTTACCTTGACTGCGCCCATACCGAACAGGCGGCGAGCGTTTACGATACCGATACCGCGAATTTCAAGGAAGTGGCGGATATTCTCGGGCGAAGAGCCGACAAGGCTTATGTTTGAAACTCTTCGTATCTCGACAGCGTCATCGGCAACAAGACGGTGTCCTCTCTTGATAAGCTCGACCGCAGTTTCGCTCTTACCTACGCCGCTTTCACCGAGGATAAGCATACCCTCGCCGTAGACCTCGATAAGAACGCCGTGGCGCGTAATTCTCGGTGCAAGGTGGAGATTGAGGAATGCGATAAGCGCCGACATAAAGCTTGAAGTGCTTTCCTTTGAGCGCAGGAGAGGAACCTCGTATTTCTGCGCAATCGTGACCATTTCGGGGAAATACGGCAGCTCACGGGAGATGATAAGCGCAGGGATATGCTGTGCAAAAAGCATATCAAGGCGCTCTGTTCTTGTCTGCTCGTCAAGCGTTGCAAGATAGGCAAATTCCATTTTGCCGAGTATCTGTATGCGAGAGCTGCTGAAATATTCGTAAAAGCCCTGAAGCTGGAGTCCGGGACGGTTAACGTCATTTTCATCAATAAGTATCTTCGACGCGTCCTGCGGAAGATAGATCGCTTCAAGGTTGAATTCCTCTATGATAGCTTTCAGTTCGATAGTAAACTTTTTCTCTGCCATTTTTATGATCCTCATTTCATATTTTTATCGGGCAATTTTATTATATGCATTTATATTCTGTGCAGATTTGAGCCGAATAAATTCGGTCAGCAGAATTTATTCAGTTTGTCGTCATATTCAAAGCCTGCCGCCGAAAGCTTTGCGGTTATATCGGTCTTACTTTCGTCAAGGTCGTCGCAAAGCGCGTCAAGGCTTGCATATTTGTCGCGGAGCATAGTGTTTATGAAGCTTAAAAGCATAAAAGGGTCGTTCGGCAATGACAATTTTATTTCACTCCTTAACAGATAACACCGCTGCGGAAAAACCGTAACGGTGTTATTATGTATTTTAATAGAGGAACTTCATAAGCTTGGATTTTTCTTCGCTGAATTCCTCATCGGTAAGCAGACCTTCGTCATGCATTGATTTAAGCTTTTTAACGGCGGTCTGGAAATCTTCGAGCGACATTTTCTCTCCGTCCTTCGGAGCTTCGATATCGACCTTTTTCTCCTGCTTAGCTGCAGCGCTTTCCTGCTTCGGTTCGGGCTTCTTTTCCTCCTGAACAGGCTTTTCCTCCTGCTTCTTCGGAGCCTCGGTTTTATGCGAGCCTACGATCTTAGGCTCGACAAATGCCTCCTCGCTGATATCAACAATGCCTATCTCCTCAATGGTTTCGCTGGGGATATATCCGGGATTTTCCACAGCCTGAGCTTCGGGAAGGTCGGATGTATCGGGAATAACTATCTCATCGAACGAATCGCTGAGCGGAACATCGGAAGCTTTTTCTTCGATATCTTCAAGCTCGGAAATATCTACTGCGGGAGCAGCTTCAAGAATGCTGTCGACAGTTTCGGAAACCGGTACTTCTACGATCGGTTCTTCCTTTGCCTCTTTCTTTATTTTTTCCTTTATTTCAGCCTTAGGCTCTTCATTGACTGCTTCCTTAACCGGCTCTGCCTTTTTCTCCTCGGGAACGATGGGGGTGAAATCGTCAAGTCCGAGGATATCGGCAACGGTGAAATCATCACCCTTCTTAGCCTTTTTATCAGGCTTGTCATATCCTGCGGTAGCATTCATAAATTCATCATCGGCAGCTTTCTTAAGGCGCTCGCGTTCCTTCTGCTTCTCCTCTTCGGTTTTCTGCTTCACGGGAGCGTGTTTGCGGTCGTAATCTGCCTTTGCGTCGGATATAAGACGCATTATCTCCTCTGCGTTCGGGAAATGCGGAAGGATGATTCTCTTTCTGGAGGGAACGCCCTTTTCGACTTCATCGCATTGAACGTTTATCGGAAAGCTTTTGTTGTTTGTATTAATGGAAAGTTTGGTAATATCTTCAAGACCGCAGACATACTTGCCGTATTCCGGGTCGTCTTCCTTAGTGCCTTTCTGCACGCAGATATAACCTGCGCCGTAGATATGCGCAGCTGTTATGGTAACGGTGATATCGAGCGGCTTTGAAAACATATTTTCCTTATATATTGTTTCAAAGCTTGCAAGCTTTTTCTCACTGTAAACATTTGTCTGATCGTCCATTTGTAACACCACTTTCAAGAATATACCGGCAGCGCCGCCAAACGCTGTCCGCCAATGTATATCAAAAATACTTCACAAGTATTATAGCATATTTCCCAACATTAGTCAAATAATATTAATAAAAACAAGTATAGAATTTAGCGAAAGTTTTTTAGCTATTTGTACAAATAAAAACCCGTCTTGGTTTTTTAATTCTATAAATAAATATACAAACTGCAGTTTTTTTCGAGTATCCCGAACTGTAAAAGCCGTACATACCAAGGCTTTTTAGACTGCATTGACCCATAATTCCAACGATGTTTTTGTATGAAATCCGTTTTTTGTATGGACAACCGAAAAAAAATGATATATAATAAAGAAAACACTATTGAAAGGTTGCTTGACATGGACAATAACTATAATTTTATCAGCACAGAGAATATCAATTCGGGCATAGAGAATAACGCGGAGAGGTTTATCGAAAGCTCCGAAAGAATATATATGCAGCAGCTTCGCACCGCCGCAGAAAAGATATATGCGAGCCGCGAGGAAAAACCGCTTGTGCTGCTTTCCGGCCCGTCCGGCTCGGGAAAGACGACTACTGCGCTGCGGATCGCATTGCTTCTCGGACAAAAAGGACTTTCCGTTCACACCCTTTCAATGGATAACTATTTTCTTCCTGCAGACGCAGGCGAGTTTCCCGTTGACGAGGACGGAAAACCTGACCTTGAATCCCCCTACCGTCTTGATATACCGATGTTCTCCGAACATCTTGAAAAGCTTTCAAAGGGCGAGCCTGTCGATATGCCGGTTTTCGACTTCGTGACACAGTCACGATCGGACTTTATCCCCGTTGCGCGCAAAAGCAACGAGATAATCATCATTGAGGGCATACACGCTCTCAACCCCGAGGTCACGGGGGATTCGGACGACTTCACGACCTGTATGTATGTCAGCGTCCGCACAAGAATACGCACAAGGTTCGGTCATACGCTCCATCCGCGCAAGATAAGACTTATGCGCCGCTTGAACCGCGACCGCCTTTTCCGCAGCCGCAGCCTTGAAGATGTTTTCGATATGTTCAAAAGCGTTACGAACGGTGAGGAAAAATATATTATGCCCTACAAAAATCGCGCAACGATAGAAATTGATTCGTTCCTGCCGTATGAAGCCTCGGTATATGCAAAGATGCTCAAAAGCGATGTTGAAAACAACCGTGAAGCGTTTGCGGCTATTGAAGACGGAGATATTATGCTCAAAGTTTTGAGTGAGCTTGAACCGCTGTCGGAGGAGCTTGTTCCGTCCAATTCGCTTGTTCGTGAGTTCATCGGCGGAAGCAGCCTTAACTATTGATATATCGGAGTAAAAAATGTCGGGAAAATTATATGTTGTGGGAACGCCGATAGGAAACCTCGGAGATATGACCTACCGCGCGGTGGAAACGCTTGAAAAGGTCGATTTCATCTGCGCGGAGGACACAAGAGTCACCCTAAAGCTTCTCAACTATTTTGAAATAAAAAACAAGCTTGTCAGCTTTCATGAGCATTCTTCGCGGCAGATATGCGAGGGCATAGTTTCGCGCATTATTGAGGGCGAAAGCTGCGCCGTTGTTTCGGACGCAGGAATGCCGTGCATATCCGACCCGGGCGCAGACCTTATTGCGCTCTGCGTTGAAAATGGCATTGATATTGAAGTCGTTCCCGGGCCTACGGCAATGGCTTCGGCAGTCGCGCTTTCCAACCTTCCAAATTCAAGATTTGCGTTTGAAGGCTTCTTATCTGTGACGAAAAAGCAGCGTTACGAACATTTAAAATCTGTTTCACATGATTCGCATACGCTCGTTTTCTATGAAGCTCCGCACAAGCTGCTCGCAACGCTTCGGGATATGCTTGAATACTTTGGTGACAGACGGATATCCCTCTGCCGCGAGCTTACGAAAATACATGAAGAGGTTATCCGCACAACGCTTTCCGAAGCGATAGAAATGTATGAAGCAATGCCGCCGAAGGGCGAGTTCGTCCTCGTTGTCGAAGGGTACAAGGGTGAGGAAAACACCGCTGCGCTTACGCTTGAACAAGCCGCCGAGCAGGCGCAGAAGCTTATAGCTTCGGGGGTAAAGCCGTCCGAAGCCTGCAAGGAAACGGCTGCGCTGACAGGCTTTAAGAAAAGCGACATTTACAACTTCATCGTAAACGGAGAAACGGAATGAACACGCATATTTTCGGCAGCGGCAGCACACATATTTATATAGGTATGGACGACAATTCGCGCAGCACCGCCGAGGAGGTCTATGCTCTTTCGCGGCGGCTTACGGCGGAGGATTTCCGCTTAATCGTGTTTGAAGCGGAAAACTGGAACGATGATTTTTCGCCGTGGAGCGCGCCTGCCGTTTTCGGGAACGAAGCTTTCGGCGGAAAGGCAAAAACAACGCTTGAAGCGCTTGAAAACAGCGTTATTCCGTCAGTCGAAGCCGAGTTCGGCTCTCCCCGTGAGCTTTTTATCGCAGGATATTCCCTTTCGGGGCTTTTTGCGCTTTGGTGCTGTTATGAAAGCGCCCTTTTTAACGGCGCGGCAAGCTGTTCGGGGTCGTTATGGTTTTCTAAATTCGCCGAATACATTGAAGAAAGACCTGTTCCGAACGGAAAATTCTATTTCAGCCTTGGCGATAAAGAAGCAAAAACAAAAAACAAGGCAATGTCCTCGGTGGAAGACATTACCTTGAAAATTTACGATAGATTTAGTCGCGCGAACTCCGACTGCAAATTTGAATTTAACAGCGGAGGACACTTCAAGGACTGCGAACTGCGCCTTGCAAAAGGGATCGCGTTCCTTGCAGAAAGCAGTTTGTCAGTTTAAAAACTCGTTTACCAGTTTTAAAATCGCCCTTAATACCACAAGCAAGATCGCCGCTTTGGCAATACCCGATGCAGCCTTTGAATTTTTTTTGGCTGTGTCGGTTTTTTTATTATAGTTTTGTTGATGTGTGGGATTGTAAGGCTTGTAGCCCTCGGGGATATGTACGCCCTCGCCGCGTTCGCTCTTGCTGTATGTGACTTTGTCGTGACTGTGGTCTTTCATCGTATCGCAGTTGATAGCCGCGTCCTGCGAAACATAGTCCTCTCCCCACACGGCAGAGCCGCAATGCGAGCAGAAATCATCGTCCTTGCTCATTTTGTGGCAGTTTTTACAGTATGTCATTTTACACCCCTTGAATATGTCCGAAAACGGCTGCACGAAATAATGCAGCCGTTTTTTATTACTTTGAGAGAAGCTTTTCTGCGCTTGCGATCTTAACAGCAAGACAGAAGATGCTTATAGCCTGCTCAAGCTCATCAAGCGGAGGGAAGCTCGGAGCAATTCTGATGTTCTTGTCATCGGGATCCTTCTTATAAGGATATGTCGCACCTGCGCCCGTGAGAACAACTCCCGCTTCCTTGCAAAGCTCAACAACACGCTTTGCGCAGCCGTTAAGTGTATTTACCGAAATAAAATATCCGCCGTTCGGCTTATGCCATGTGAGAACACCGAGCGAACCAAGCTCACTTTCAAGCCTTTCGAGAACGAGCGCAAACTTCGGAGCAAGTATCTTCTTGTGCTGTTCCATTTTAGCCATGATTCCGTCAAGGTTCTTGAAATAGCGAACGTGACGGAGCTGGTTCATCTTATCGTAGCTTATATACTGCATACCGAGGATCTTCTCGATCTGTGCGATGTTTGCCTTTGAAGCGACCATAACTGCAACGCCTGCTCCGGGGAAGCTTATCTTCGATGTTGAAGCGAACTCGAACACCATATCTTCCTTGCCGGTCTTTTTACATTCGTCAAAGATATTGAGAAGCTTATCGGGCGTATCGCTGAGGTGGTGAACGCAGTATGCGTTATCCCAGAAAATACGGAAATCCTTTGCTTTCGGGGAGAGGTTTGCGAAGCGCTTTACGGTTTCGTCCGAATATGTGATACCGTCGGGGTTGGAGTACATCGGAACGCACCAGATACCCTTTATCGAATCATCCTCGGAAACGAGCTTTTCAACCATATCCATATCGGGGCCGGATTCTGTCATCGGGATATTGATCATCTCAATGCCGAAGTTTTCGGTAATGCTGAAGTGGCGGTCATAACCCGGAACGGGGCAGAGGAACTTCACCTTGTCAAGCTTGCACCAGGGCTTTTCACTGCCGAGTACACCGTGCGACATTGCTCTTGCAACGGAATCATACATAAGAGAAAGGCTTGCGTTGCCGCCAACGATAACCATTTCGGGTTCAACACCAAGCATCTCGGCAAAAAGCTTCTTTGCTTCGGGGATACCCGTAAGAACGCCGTAGTTGCGAGCGTCCGTACCGTCCTCGCACTTTAAGTCGGACTTGCTGTTGAGTGTATCGAGCATATCCATTGTCATATCGAGCTGCTCTGCGCTGGGCTTTCCTCTTGCCATATTGAGCTTAAGTCCCTTTGCCTTATAAGCTTCATAAGCCTTTTCGTTTTCAGCCTTGAATTCTTCAAGCTGTGCCTTGTTCATTTCTGTAAGCAACATAATGATCTTCCTTCCATTCAATTTCAAGTGAAATTACACAAATTACAGCAGTTTTTTTGGTAAGCTGTTACTCCCTCGAAAAACAACTGTACTCCCTGCAAATACATTTTTAAAATCACGCCATATATTATAATATAACATTGAAGCTCAAAATGCAAGTATTTTTAAAAGCTTTTGCATATTGTTAAATTCTTGTTCACAATCAATATATTGAACCTGTGGTTCTCGGGAACGGAATAACGTCACGAATGTTGGAAATTCCTGTTGCATACATTATAAGGCGTTCGAAACCGAGTCCGAAGCCTGCGTGTTTTGCGCCGCCGTATCTGCGCAGGTCGAGATACCAGTCGTAAGCGTTCGTATCAAGGCCAAGCTCGTTCATTCTTGCCGTAAGCAGGTCAAGCCTTTCCTCACGCTGACTTCCGCCGATAAGCTCGCCCACGCCCGGAACGAGCAGATCGACCGCAGCAACGGTCTTGCCGTCGTCGTTAAGGCGCATATAGAAAGCCTTTATCTCCTTCGGATAATCGGTGACGAAAACGGGTTTGCCGAAAATCTTCTCGGTAAGATAACGCTCATGCTCAGTCTGCAGGTCGCAGCCCCAGAACACGGGATATTCAAATTTTTCTCCGCAGCTTTCGAGCTTTTCGATAGCTTCGGTGTAGCTTACTCTTGCAAAATCGGAGTTGACTACGGCGTTAAGGCGTTCAAGCAGACCCTTATCGTAAAAATCGTTGCAGAATTTAAGCTCGTCTGCACATTCGTCAAGCAGCGCACGGAGAACGTATTTGAGCATACTCTCGGCAAGCTCCATATCGTCTTCAAGGTCGGCGAATGCTATCTCGGGTTCGATCATCCAGAACTCGGCGGCGTGGCGCTGAGTATAGGACTTCTCCGCGCGGAATGTTGGGCCGAACGTGTATATCTTACCGAAAGCCATTGCCATACATTCGCCTTCAAGCTGTCCCGAAACAGTCAGCGATGCAGGTTTGCCGAAGAAATCCTGCGTAAAGTCAACAGCGCCGTCCTCAGTTCTCGGCAGCTCGTTAAGGTCGAGCGAAGTTACACGGAACATCTCGCCTGCGCCCTCGCAATCGTTTGCCGTGATAAGCGGAGTATGCGCATAAACAAAGCCGTTTTCGTGGAAAAAGCGGTGGAGCGCCTGCGAAGCGACCGAACGCACCTTGAACGCAG
>CAMJES010000043.1 GCA_946404705.1 uncultured Ruminococcus sp.
CACCGAGATCTACACTCTTTCCCTACACGACGCTCTTCCGATCTTTTCGGGTTATTCGGAGAGCGAAAAAGTGCCGAAAGCTGTCGTGAAAAATTGATTTCTTCGGGATTTTTTGCCGAGATTTGCAGTTTTTCCGAAAAAGGAATTGAATATCTTTAAAATGCAAATGCGTTTCCGCTTTTTTGACGGAAACGCATTTTTTAGAATACAAACTGCACAAGCAACATATAGCTAACAGTTCCTGCAACAATACTTATTAACGTATTTCTTTTCCATATATATAAGCCAATTACCACGAGGCTCGCAGCCAGTTCGGGAACAAATCCGGCGGCTTCTGTAAAGCTTACATCCTTCAAGCAGTAAACGACCAGCATTCCCATAACGGCATACGGCAGTATTTTTCCCAGTTTTTCTATTATTTTAGGTGCAGTTCTGTTCTTATTCCACACAATAAATGGAAAAAAACGAATTGCCGCCGTTACCAATGCAATAACAGCGACAGTAAGCAATGCATCTATTTCAGTCATTCTCTTTTTTCTCCTTGGAGATGCAAAGTAACAATGCAATGATAAGCATAGAAGGTATTAAAAAACTCTCTCTCCCAAATATCAAAAGACATATCAAGGAAACAATAATCCCTATCATCGCAGGAGCGTGATCTTTGGCTGTCAGCCATTGTTCGGTCAAAACTGTCAAAAACAGCGCAGTCAAAGCAAACTCGATACCGTTTGAGTTGAACTCGACCAGATTTCCGATAACAGCACCAAGCACCGAACCTGCTACCCAGTATATCTGATCAAAAAGCGATACAAAAAAATAATAATTCTTTTTGTTTTCCTCCGTAACATTTATATTATCCTTACAAACCAATGAATACGTTTCATCTGTTAGCGCAAAGATAAGATATGGTTTTGCTTTTCCGGTATCTTTATATTTATCCAGCATGGAGATACCGTAAAAGAGATGTCTTGCGTTTACCATTAGCGTTGTCAGAGCGGCTGTAATAAGCGATGCTCCGCTTGACAATAATCCTATGGCTACATATTGCATCGAGCCTGCATAGATAAAAAGGCTCATAATCAAAGCCCAAAACAGACCGTAACCGTTTGCTTTAAGCACGATCCCGAAGCCAAATCCAAGGACAATATATCCGGTCATTACGGGTATCGTATCCGTAAACGCCTGCTTTATAGTTTTTTTCATTTATATTTTCACCTTGATTTTTTTGCTTGTTATATCAAGCTTTTTAGCCAGTTATCCAGAAATGCAAGCTGTTCCTCTGTATGAAACCAATGCTCCCCTTCAGCCATAATAGTCAATGAAGAATTTGTCTTTTCGGCAAATTCCGATACCGTTTCAAAAGAAATTAAGTTATCCTTCCCTGCATACAGAATATCCGTCGGAATATTCCAAAATATAGGATTCTCTCTGACATAACAAAGATATTTCCAGGATAATGTTTCTCCGAAAGCTGTTTCAATTTCCTGCCGTTCACGCAGCTTTTCTTCGGTCACATTTGCCCACATCATCATATCTAAAATCAGCTTTTCCATATTTACTATCGGTGAGATAAAAAACGCTCTGTCTATTTTCTTTCCAGATAAAGCGTTAATAGTGAAAAATGCACCGATACTGTTTGCGATAACGGTAACTGAATCATAGCATTTTCGGAGCCTTTCATATTCAAAAACAAACTCGTCCTTGGTTTCCCACGGAGTAAAAAACTTATAGTCCAAGCCGAAAACATCATATTCCGAACAAATTGTTTTATAATGCTCCGCTTCTTCTGCATTTCCGCCTTTTCCGTGAACATATAATACTGCTTTTTTCAAATTGGATTCCTCCGAATAACCGAAAGCAAAGCCTTATTTAATATACTTATTCAAGAAACGCTCTGCGGTTTGATAATACTTTTCGGGATCTGCGACATCACATTGCATATGATCTGCGCCTTCAACGACATAAACCTCTTTTTCGCTTGCGCAGCTTTTATAAAGCGTATCGAACATTGCGAATGGGATACAGCAGTCCTTTGTACCCTGAATGAACAGTATCGGGATATTTGTTTTTTTGACTGCTTCGACTGCACTCGCCTGCTTGAAATCAAAACCAAGTCTGATCTTTGCATAAAGCGATGCAAGGAAAAGCATCGGTTCGGGCAGGATATGGAACGTTTCACGAACCTGGTGCTTTAAAGCGTCCCAAGCATTTGTAAAGCCGCTGTCCTCTATCACAGCCTTAACATTCTGCGGCAGACCGTCTGCCGAAGCCATCATTACCTCGGCTGCGCCCATTGAGATGCCGTAAAGTGCGATCTGCGCCTGCGGATCACGGGCAAGGATAAAGTTTACATAGCCTTTAAGGTCGGATTTTTCAAGATAACCCATTCCGATATAGCTGCCCTCGGTTCTGCCCGAAGCTCTGCCGTCTATCGCAAGGACGTTATATCCCATTTTATTGAAGTTATATGCTTGGAAACCGAGATTATAGGCGTTGCCCTTATAGCCGTGGCACATTATTATATACTTGCGTGAAGTTTTTGCTGTCTTGCAAAGCACAGCATGAACCTTTACGCCGTCCTTTGTTAGGAGAAAAACGTCCTCAGAGTTTTCCTTCAGCCACTCCGTATATTCTTTTGTACGCTCTTTGAGGATATCGCGCATTTTGTCAGGCTCTTTTTTCGTGTTCTGAGGAAGCATATCAACTCTGAAACCGTTTTTTCCCGATTTAAGCGCATAGTCGCAGAAAAACTTTGCAGCAACAGCGGAAACGGCTGCAACTGCGGCAACGGTAGTTATAATTATCTTAGTGGATTTTTTCATATTCATCGACCTTTCAAGTATAAGGTTAACTTTTGGAATAATTTTAGCATATTTCGTCTTAAAAGTCAATGATTTAATAATTTCCGAGTTGTTTATTCAGTTTTTCCCCTGAGATATATGTTTTCCAATTTTTTTTGAGAAATTTATCAAAAACGCTTGACAAGCAGAAGCTAAAGTGATATAATAATTTATGCTGATTGAAGATGCGTTGCTAGCTCAGCTGGATAGAGTGACTGGCTACGAACCAGTAGGTCAGGGGTTCGAGTCCCTTGCAGCGCACCAAACAGACTAAAGCCTTGTGATTTTCACGAGGCTTTTTATTTTGCTGTATTTACATAATTTTAGCCCGAAAGCAGTTTAATTGAACCGCTTTCGGGCTTGATTTGTTGTACTCGCATAAATCAGAATTTGACGATATATCTTGTTGGTGCGCCATAACATTGTTCGGTTTCAATAACTGCAAAATTATCAGATATAATGACAGCAGGCATTCCATTTCCTAAGACAAGTTCCAATGCGTCAGAAAATGAACAAAGCCTTCTGTCTAAATCTATATTATGTGCCGCAATATAACATTCTTTTGCTTGTGATAAATCTTCTGTTATTGCCAAGATTTCATCTTTAGAAAGATGATTGCTTTTTGAAATTACTTTTTCTGTTTTTAATATTTCATCGGTATTGTGACTAAACCTATCAATTCCATTTACACGTTTCTTTCCGCTCAATTCAAATAACAACCTATCTTGCATTTGCTTAACAATGCATTTTGTGACAAACTCTTGTTCAAATCTGTTTATCATAATACCTCCAAGAACTCCGTTTTTCTTTCTAAGCATTATAACACAGACATATAAACTTGTCAACAAAATACAAAAACGCTTCCGACCCCAAAGAACGGAAGCGTCTGTTTAAAACATTCCTTATCACAATTCGTCATACCCTCGGCAATGGATCTTCAAATATTTCTCAAAACGGTAAAATCACGGGAATTAAACGTTATTGTTGAGTGATACCAAAATCTTTATCATATTATCGCCGCAAAATATACAGCATATAAAACAAGCATCAATACACCTGCCCAACGTTTGAGCTGATGCTTTCCGATTATACAGCATATTGTCAGCAAAATTGCTGCTGCAATTGCAACTATCATATCAAAAACAAAGTTCTGTGCAAAAGGAACAGGGATAATAAGTGCTGAAATGCCGCATATAAACAGAATATTGAATATGTTGCTGCCGACAATGTTTCCGATTGCAATATCGGCATTGCCCTTTCTTGCAGCACTTACGGAAGTAAACAGCTCGGGAAGTGATGTGCCGAGTGCTACGACCGTAAGTCCTATAAACCGCTCGTTCATACCGAGCATTTCGGCAATACTGCTTGCAGCATTGACAGTTACACTGCTGCCGAGGATTATCATTGCAAGACCGATAATTACAAATACTACCGCCTTGGGGAGTGAAATTTGTTTGGCGCTTTCTTCCTCGTGCTGAACAGCTTTATCTCTTTTTGCCATAAGAAAAAGGTAGGTTAGATATGCTGCAAAAAAAGCGATCATAATAATTCCGTCCGCAAATCCGAGTGTGCCGTCAAGGCCAAGCAGCAGAAGCAAAGCCGTAACAAGTATCATAAACGGCATTTCGTATTTTACGGTGGATCTTGCAACCGCTATCGGGACAATGACCGATGACAAGCCGAGTATTATCAGAATATTGAGTATGTTGCTTCCGACAATGTTGCCTACGGTTATATCTGCGTTGCCGCTGAACGCCGCTGTTATGCTGACTGCCGCTTCGGGTGCGCTTGTTCCCATAGCAACAATGGTCAGACCTATAACAAGCTGAGGTATGCCGAAACGTGCCGCAACAGATGAAGAACCGTCAACAAACCGGTCTGCTCCTTTTATAAGCAATACAAATCCCAATGCAAGCAAGATGATCTGTAAAAAAAATTGAAGTATATCCATTATTATCCTCCTTACAATACTATCCGATATTTTTCTTGATACTCTTTGTACTTCTCAAAAAATTCCGTACTGTCGCTGCGGATCCCTCTCAAACCTTCGTGCATGGTAAGGTCGTTATGTGAAGCCTCTATTATACAGCCTGCAATATTTGAGCAATGGTCTGAAATACGTTCGAGGTCATGAAGAAGGTCAGACCATACGAAGCCTGCTTCTATCGAACATTCGCCCTTGCTGAGCCTGCGGATATGACTTGTTCTGAGCTTTTCTTTAAGCTCATCAATGACCTGTTCAAGGGGTTCTATACGCATAGACATTTCGGCATCATTTGTTTCAAATGCTTTTTTTGTAATACTTAGGATTTCTTTTACGGCAGATACAAGTATCGAAAGTTCTTTTTCAGCCTGTGGAGAGAATTTGATCTTCTTATCCTTTAGCTCCTGTACAGATTCTGTGATATTTACGCTGTGGTCGGATAAACGCTCAAAATCTCCGATCATTTTATGAAGCTTTGTAGATTCAAGCGCATCATTCTCACTTATTCTGTGTCCTGTAAGTTTAACGAGATATTCTCCGATAATATCCTCATATTTGTCTGTTTTATCTTCAAGATATTTTACCTTACTGATTTTTTCCGAATCATAATTATCAATAACGTCCAATGAAATTTCTATGCCTTCGACTGCGATCATACCCATTTCAAGAACGGTGGATTTGCATTGCTGCAAAGCGACTGACGGCGCTGCAAGAAGTCTTTCATCAAGTTCTGCAAATTTTTCTTTTGTTTCGTCATCGTGAATGATCGTTACTGCGAGTTTTTCAAGAAGTCCTGTCATAGGTAAAAGAAGCATTGTACATAAGATGTTGAACGCCGAATGAGCTGCTGCAATTCCGGCAAGGCTGGCAGCTTTTCCGAAAAGAGCAGGGTTGAAAACTGCATTTACAATACAGAATACCGTCAGCCATACAACAGTACCGATAACATTGAATAAAAGATGCACAAATGCTGCACGCTTTGCGTTTTTATTAGCACCTACCGATGACAAAATTGCAGTAACGCAGGTACCGATATTCTGTCCCATAATAATCGGTATAGCAGCGCCGTAACTTATACAGCCTGTTGCTGCAAGTGCCTGTAAAATTCCAACAGAAGCCGAACTTGACTGTATAATTCCTGTAAGTATTGCGCCTGAAAGTACACCAAGGATAGGATTTTCAAACATAAGCAGGATATTTGTGAATTCAGGTACATCTGCAAGACACGCAACTGCGCCCGACATTGTATCCATACCGAACATCAAAACAGCAAATCCAAGCAGGATCAACCCATTGTCGTGCTTTTTATCGCTTTTGCAAAACATATAGAACACTATGCCTATAAGCGCAAGAACAGGAGTAAATGAAGTTGGATTTAACAGCTTCAGAACAAGATCATCACTATCGATACCTCCAAGACTTAAGATCCATGCTGTTACTGTCGTGCCTACGTTAGCGCCCATAATGACATTTATCGCCTGTTTCAAGGTCATTATACCCGAGTTTACAAATCCAACTACCATTACAGTTGTTGCCGAAGAACTCTGGATTATTGATGTTACGCCCAGACCTGTAAAAAATCCTGCCGCTTTATTCTTTGTCAGCTTGCCGAGAACTGTATGGAGTCGTCCGCCCGCCCTGCGTTCAAGAGCCTGCCCCATAATGTTCATACCGAACAAGAACATACAGAGTCCTCCTAACATTGTAAGCACATCAAATACTGACATAAATAATTTCCTTCCTTTATGTTATTTTTTCAGTTTTTTGCCGAATACATTTTATACTAATTCCAAATCGTTCTATAGACAAAGCCGACAGATAGAATAATCCAAGTAGGTAAACTTGTTTACCTTGGAGGGCGACCGCAGGAAGGCTTGCCGCCTTTCAAGGGAGCCTGAAGCAGAGTGACGAAATTATAGCTGCCGTATCTGTCTATAGGTTGGTTTAGAATTAGTATTAATTCTCTGACGTATAATACATGATCTTATCCTTTCCTGCAATAAAAAAAGACTTTTATTGCATAAAAATAATGCAATAAAAGTCTTGCTGTAAGTAAAGAATACTTATGTGCGTCACGGATTGCTTTACATAACGCTCAGACAATCGTACTGACGATGACGCACTCGCTTTTCTAAATAAGCGATGCTACTCCCTTTTATTAATTTGATTATAACCACAATTCATTGATTTGTCAAGATTAAAATCAATTTTTTTCCTTTTTTACTAAAATTATTTCAGAGATCAAACTCAAAAGCTCATTTTGAAAGCATTTTTTTGTTTCAATTATGAAAGCTCGTAAAGGAGATCCTGATAGAGTCCGTCGTAATCTGTCTTTTCGTCCTTGATGAAAGCGATAGCAGCTCTCGGGTGACGGTTGAGAACGCCTGTGAGCATATAGGGAACGTCATATCCCCATACAGAACCGTTAGCCTTTTCCTTTGAGATATATTTCTCAACGAACTTGAGTGCAGGAGAAAGGTTATAGTTAGGATTTCTGAGGAATGCGAGCATCTGCTCCATAAAGCAGTTGCCTGCGCCTCTGCCCATGCCGCTCATTGTTGCATCGGCATAGCTTGCGCCGTATGCAATACCCTCGATAGTGTTTGCAAATGCAAGCTGCTGGTTGTTGTGCATATGAAGACCGACCTTCTTGCCGCAAGCTTCTGCAGCAGCGCAGTACATCTTGGTCATCTCACGGATCTGCTCGGGGTAGAGCGAACCGTAACTGTCAACGAGGTAGATAACATCAACGGGTGAATCGCAAACCATTTCGAGCGACTTCTTTACGTCCTCTTCCTTTGCGGCGGAAATTGCCATAATATTTACGGTAGTTTCGTAGCCGAGTTCGTGACAGTAGTTTATCATTTCGATAGCGCCGGGCATCTGGTGGGTATATGTAGCGATACGGATAGTATCAATAACGCTCTCGCTCTTGGGGAGAATGTCCTTTTTATAGTCGCAGCGTCCAACGTCAGCCATAACTGTGAGCTTAAGGTTGGTGTTGTTTTCACCTACGATAGCGCGGATATCCTCCTCGTCGCAGAACTTCCACTTTCCGAAGTCGTTAACGTTGAAAAGCTCCTTTGAAGCCTTATATCCGAATTCCATATATTCAACGCCTGCTTTGACGTTTGTCTTATAAAGCTCCTTTACGAATTCATCCGAGAATCTGAAATCATTGACAAGTCCTCCATCACGGATAGTTGCGTCGAGAAGCTTGATATCGGGTCTGTATGAGATAAGATCTCCCTTTTTTTCTGACATTTTAAAAACATTCCTTCCTAAATATATTGCTTATCACTTTAGCGATTTTAAGCTTTTAAGCTTTGCGGTGCTAAAGCGTATTTTCTACATTAGATATTCTATCATATAAAACACTTTCTGTCAACCGCAAATGCTATATTTTACAAATTATTCATTTTTCAAAACACGCCGACAAAAATGTCGGCGTGAATACGTTATACCGGATATTGATCATTCATCAAACTGGATAATTACATCCGGTTCAATAACCTCATGATCTTCTATTTCCGTTTCAGTTTCTTTTTTCTTTCCTGAGGTTTCGGCAGGTTCGGTTTCGGGCGGCTTTTTGGCAATATAGACCGTAAGCACCTCTCCCTTTTCAACATCTATCTTCTCCCCTGCTTCTTTGCTGAGCTTAACGACATAGCCTGCCTTGACATCGGCGGTTTCTATCGTCTTTTCCTCATACTTTATTCCAAGCTCGCCGAGCATTGCAAAATAATCCTTCTTTGAAAGCGAAATAAAATCGGGAATAGTAACAAACTTCGGCCCCATACTTACCTTTACGGTAATTTCGGTTCCCTCTTCATAGTTTGAATTCTTTTCGATCGACTGCTCAAAGATGATTCCCTTTGCATATTCGTCGTTATATTCATATATCGGATTGAAAACGAGGCTGCTGTAATTATCCGAGCGCTGAATGATGTCATAATTCTTGCCTGTGATATCATTCATAACATAGATCGTACGGTTGCCTTCGGGTTTTGATTCCGAAGCCGAAGCTGTTCTTTCGGTCATTTCGGTAAGCGGCGGCAATGTTGTCAGTTCGCCCTCCGAACCGAGCGTATCCGAAGATATCTGGCTTATATCCGGCGGATTGTTGTTATTATCCGCACCCCACATAAACAGCAGCAAAAGCAGGAAAAACATACCGATTCCAAGCATAACAGCCATTACTGCAATAAAAACGCCCCGTCTGCTCATCTGCTTTTTCTTCGGAGGTCTGCTGCCGGAAGAAGGACGCTGATTTCCCTGCAAAGCTTCTCTGGGAATCATAATTGTCTGTGTGCTTGAAGATGAAAGCCGAACTGCGCCGCCGATATCGGGCTGCTCAAAAAGTTGAGTAACGAGTTCGGTCACAGTCTGTATTCTCTTCTCCCCGTCAAGCTCCATACCGCTCATTATCACGTTTGAAACGCTTTCGGGTATTTCGGGAACTATCGCTGACGGAGGTTCAAGCGTGTCGTCCGTCAGGCGCGATGCTGCGTCAACGGGGGTAACACCGGTCAGAGCCTTATAAAGCAGCGCCGAAACGCCGTAGACATCCGTCCAAGTTCCCTGACGCGCGGAAGAATTATACTGCTCGGGAGCCGCATATCCGCTGAAAAGCTCAGGTGCGATCTCGGTATTCGCCGTTCTCTCATCTGAAATGGCAAATCCGGTAAGCTTGATATCGCCGTTTTCACCGATAAGGATATTATTAGGACAGATCCCCCTGTGAACAAGTCCTGCATTATGAACCAGCGATACAGTTGTAAATATCGGAGGGAAAAACCTGCGTACTGTTTCCCATGTAAGTCTTCCGCCGTTGCGTTCAATATACTTTTCAAGCGTTGTGCCTTCAAAATAAACAAGCACAACATAGCCTGTATTGTTATCGCCGAACATATCCATGACCGGAATAATATGGCTCAGGCTGCGCATCTTTGAGATCGTTTTGTTAAGCTCAACAAATTCGGACATCAGCGTTTTATACTGTGCAACATATTCCGGAGCAACATCAAGTATACTTTTTCCCGGCTCTCTTTCACAGAGCGTATCGGGCATATATTCCTTTATAACGACCTTATTCTGTGTAATAGTGTCAAAGCCGATATAATTTGCACTTTCGCCGTTGTATGAGAGCAGCTTTCCGACCACATAACGGTCGCGAAGCATAACTCCCGGCGCAAGATAAGACGGAAGATATGGAGCATTTTCATTATAACCGCATATCTTACATATCCCATCTTCAACATTATCCTTGGGATTCATGCAGCCGTAACAAAGATTAAATTCGCCCATAAAAACTTCCTCCTTTCATGCTGGATTTCTACCTTTACAATAATAACAGCATTTATGTAAAAAGTCAATGATATAAACCTATTTGTATATAAATTGTATTCTTTTTGTCACATTTTGAACAAAAATCAATCTGCATTGATATATTTTGCTTTAATTTTGTCAAGTTCGCCCGAATCTTTAAGCTTTTGAATTGATTTATTGATACTGTTGAGAAGCTTGGTATTTTCTTTTGCAACACCGACAGCATACTCCTCTTCCGTAAGAGGTTCATCAATGATCTTAAGACCCTCATTTTCTTCGGCAAAAACCTTGGCAGGCTCGCTGTCGATAACAACGGCGTCAACTCTGCCGTCTTTCAGCGCATCAATTGCTTCATATCCTTTATTGAAGCGTTCGATAGTGGCATCCTCGATATCGCCGGCATATACATCACCGGTTGTGAATATCTGAACGCCGATCCTCTTTCCGGTAAGGTCGGGAATCGAAGAAATAGTTGAATCTTCGGGAACGATTATCAGCTGTGAAGCGGTTGCATAAGTGTCGCTGAAGTTTATTTGCTGAAGCTTTTCCTCTGTGACAGATATAGCCGCAACAGCAATATCCGCCTTTCCGCTCTGGACAGCCGAAATAATCGAACCGAAGTCCATATCAATGATCTCCAGCTTATATCCCATATCGGCAGCAATAGCTTTTGCAAACTCTACGTCAATACCAACAATTTTATCGCCGTCATAATACTCATAAGGCGGAAATTCGGCATTTGTAGCCATTTTAAGTACCTTATCCGAATTACGCACACATCCGCTGAGTGCAAGAACCGAAAGAGCCATTGCAAAACAAGTTATCAATTTTACAGCTTTAAATTTTTTCATTATGTCCACCTCATACAAAAAACGGTTATTTTGTTTGATCTCACTATGGGAAGCATTTCAACGCTTTATACTAATTCCAAATCGTTCTATAGACAAAGCCGACAGATAGAATAATCCAA
>CAMJES010000044.1 GCA_946404705.1 uncultured Ruminococcus sp.
GCATCATTTGTTAGTTTTTCCGCATAGCATTGCGCTTTTTGCAGCCCTAAAAGAGATGCGACCGTGTTCTTTTCATTCAAAGCATCGCTTCCGATAGGCTTTCCAAGCTCTTTTTCATCGCCGGAAATATCCAGTATATCATCAACGATCTGAAACGCAAGTCCAATGTTTTCTCCGAATTTTCGGGCGGATTCTGTTTTGTCATAAGCTTCTGCGCAAATACATCCCATTTCGCAAGCCGCCATGATAAGCGCACCCGTTTTCATATTGTACATTTCAAGCAGACTCTCCGAAGTTGTAAGCTTAGCCTGACAGTTAGTATCAATGACCTGTCCGCCGATCATTCCCTGAACTCCGACTGCTTTTGAAAGGCACTTAACAAGTCTGACCTTGACCTGATCCGATAATCTGTCATCATTAACGATTATTTCAAAAGCCTTGTTCTGAAGCGCGTCACCTGCAAGCAAAGCTGTTGCTTCATCGAAAGCTTTGTGACAGGACGGCTTTCCGCGCCTGTAATCATCATTGTCCATACACGGAAGATCATCGTGTATCAGCGAAAAAGCATGGATCATTTCTATCGCACAAGCTGCTGCAAGCGCATTGTTAATATCACCGCCGCATTCCTTGCAGAATTCCATTACAAACACAGCCCGAACGCGTTTTCCTCCTGCGGAAAGAGTATACCACATTGCCTCGGCTATTTCCTTTTGCAATCCGCAGCTTTTTATTTCGGACGCTCTGTATTTATCCAGTTCGGAATTTATTAAATCAATATATCCGTCCAAAACAGCCTTGTTTTCGGCGGAAATACTGCTTATATCCTGCATAAAAACTCCCCTTAAAATTATTCGTCTGTATCATCAACAGTTACAAGCATTTCAGCCTTATCAAGCTCTTTTTTACAGCTCTCAATAAGCTTTGCACCCTCTTTGTAAAGCTCAATGGAATCATCAAGCGAAATATCTTTGTCTTCAAGCGCTGATATGATTTCATTTATCTTATTTATTGATTCTTCAAATTTCATTTTTTATCCTTTCATTTTACAGCAGCGTTTATTTCACCGTCATAAAGCTTTACCGAAATGTTGTCGCCCGAACTAAGCTCTGAAACGGAGTGGATAAGCTTATCATCTTTATAAACAAGAGAATAACCTCTCATCATTATCTTTGTAGGACTTAAATTGTCAAGCGCAGATATTTTGGATTCAAGTATCGCGGTGTTCAATTCAATTTTGGTTTTCAAAAGTTCCTTCAAGCGGCGCTCACGCTCTTCAAGAAGCTTTTTGGAATTTTCTATACGTTTTACCGGTTCCAAAGAAGCAAGCGATTTTTCATAATTTTCAAGCCGCATACGAAGAACAGCGGTTTTTTCGATCATCTTTTTTTCAAGTACCCTCTGCGAAGCATCAAAAAAGCTTTTCAGCGATGTAAGCTCGGGTACAGCAAGCTCTGCCGCAGCCGAAGGCGTCGGTGCGCGCAGATCTGCGGCAAAATCAGCTATCGTTGTGTCAGTTTCGTGTCCGACAGCGGAAATAATCGGCGTATTGCAGGCTGATATCGCTCTTGCCACACGTTCGCTGTTAAACGCCATAAGGTCTTCGAGCGAACCTCCGCCCCTGCCAACGATAATAACATCATTTCCGCCTAAATCAGCTTTTTTGATAGCGGCACATATACTTTCGGGGGCGTTTGCGCCCTGTACAAGGCACGGATATATCACAATTTCAACAATAGGATAACGCCTTGATATGATGTTGAGCATATCCTGCAGCGCTGCAGCCTCGGGCGAAGTTACGATACCTATCTTTGACGGAAATTCGGGACGCGGCTTTTTTAGTTCCTCATCAAACAAGCCCTCTGCCGAAAGCTTCTCCTTAAGCTGCTCAAAAGCAATATAAAGTGCGCCTATCCCATCAGGCTGCATATCGTTGACATAAAGCTGATATAATCCGTCACGCTCATATACCTGAACATTTGCCGAAATAATTACCTTCATTCCCGATGTAGGAACAAAGCGGAGCCGCGAAGCAGCATTTGCAAACATTACCGCCTTTATTGAACTTGTGCTGTCTTTAAGCGTAAAATAAAGATGTCCCGTCTTGGTATGATTTGTAAAGTTGGAAATTTCACCGCTTATCAGAATTCCTTTAAGCTGTTTGTCCTCTTTCATCTTAAGGAAAAGATACCTGTTAAGCTGGCTGACAGTAAGTAAACTGCTCATAAAGAATTCTCCTTAATTGCCGCAAAAACGGCAGTTCCGACAGCATTATCGCAGGAAAATTCAGGCTGTGCAAAATATGCGTCAAATTTGCACAAAAGCTTATCCCGAATTATCTTATCGGACATTACTCCGCCTGCATAAACAATAGGAAGATTTCCGTAATTATTTAACGTATATTCGGTCATTGAATATACAGCAGAAAAAACGCTGCTTAAACAGAAATTTGCTATATCTTCTCTTTTTTCACCGTCATCAAGCATTTTGCGGCATTGATTTTCTAATCCCGAAAGACAACAGCTTCCGTTTTTGAGAACCGCTTTTGGCTTGTATTTCTTCTCACTTTTTTCTGCAAGCTTTTCCAGTTCTTTTCCGCACGGAAACTGCAGTCCCAGCATCAAGCCTGCCCTGTCGATAGCCTGTCCTGCCTTGATATCAAGCGAAGTGCCTATCTCGGTTATTTCAAATACTTTATCTTTATCCGGTGTTACAAGCAAACAATCGGTCGTTCCGCCGCTTACATGAAATGCAATAAATCTCTCATGTAAAAGCTCGAGCTTTTTTGCGGAAAAAAGCGCTGCGAGAATATGACCGACCTGATGCGAGGTCTTGTGTACGGGCAGATTATTGACTGCACCAAGCGAAACAGCAAGTCCCTCTCCGCATAAAAAGCAGGGCATATAAGAGCCGTCAACATTTCGCGGACGAACCGATACACCAACAGCTTTCGGCTTAGCATTACTATTTTCAAACAGCGCCGATATGATCTCCGGAAGCTGTTTTGTGTGATGAAATACAGCGTCACTCTGACGAAGTCCAAGTTCGCCCTCTTTGACGGGCAAAAGCTTTTTCGACTGTACAGCCTCCATGCTGTCTGTATCTATAAGCGCAGCCGAGGTCGTATAGTTGCTTGTATCAATTCCGAGAAAAAACGGCATTATTCTTCTGCGCCTGCCTTGTTTTCAAGATCTTTTGCGATAACACCGAGAACGCCGTTTATAAATTTGACGTCCGGCGTATATGTGAATTTCTTTGCTAAAAGCACAGCTTCGCTTATCGCAACATTATTCGGTACCTTTTCGCTGTAAAGCATCTCGTATATCGCAACGCGCAGAATCGCAATGCTGACCTTCGGAATTCGTGAAAGCTGACGCTTTTCGCTGTTTTTCGCAATGATATCATCAATCTCGGCAGCTTTTTCATTCACAGCCTTGAACAGCTCTTCACATTCCTCATCCATCTCAAATTCATCGACTTCGTAAGCCGTGTCAATGATCGAATCAACAGGATCATCCGTAAAAAGCTTTTCAAATGTCAATAAAAAAGCAGCTTCTCTAATTTCACTTCTTTTCAAAATTTTCAAATCCTTTCATCTTATGTGCAGAAAAGCAAGCCCTATATCAGAATATCTGAAAAGAGCCTGCTTTCTTTATTCTTTTTCGTTATCAAATGAAATACCCTCAACAATGACATTTACCTTGTTAACAATTATTCCCGTCATGTTCTGGATATCATTCTTTACTTTATCCTGAATTCTTTCAGCAACCTGTTTAACCTTGCTGCTGTATGAAACAACAACGTTAACAGTCACATCGACCGAACCGCTTTCGCCCGTAATAGCAATTGCAGATTCATCCTTTTTATCAAAAATGCTGCTGAAACGGATCTTGCTGTTCACGATACCGCTTACGCCTTCAACTGACTTTACGGCCAATTCAACAATTTTGGAAACAACATCTTCCGAGATTTTAATGCTGTTATTCTGAACATCGTTGATTTTATCCATCCGATAAACCTCCCCTGCCGAACTTGGCTGACGATCTATCAGGATTTTTTTATAAGTCAGCCATCCGAAAATATCTATACTATTATATTATAGCAGATATTTTCAAAATGTACAACTACTTTACCTCAAAAATTCTAATATTTTCTGCGGGAATTGTCACCTCTGTTAACAAAATATCTTTAATCTGTGCTGCCTGCGCTGCTTCAAGTCCGTCTGATTTTACAACAATATTAGCTGTACTGTCGTTTAAGTATACAACACAATCGTTAAAGCCCTGCGCTTTGATAAGATTTTCTATCTTGCTTTCGCTTTCGGAAAGCTTGGAAAGAGTAATGGATTCATTTGTGTATGTTGCAGTTTCCTCATCGGAAAGATCGCCGCCGTTAAGTATCACAGAAAGAGTTTCAACGGCTTCATCCCTGCTTGTCATACGGCTTAAACGAACCTGTGCAAAATAATCGCTTGCACCCTCTGCACTTACGAAAGCTGCGTCGCCGTAATTACTTGAATCTGCCGCCTGCGCATCATTGCTCATAACATTCTGTGCGATATCCTCATCCGAAGAGGATAAAGCGTAATTCATATAGACTGCAATGCCTAAGATAAGAGTTAAACAAGCAAGGATTATCTGTTTTTTTCCGATAATAAGGTTTAGTCTTTTCATATTGAATGCCTCCTGTTATTTCATTTCAGCAACATAAATTCTGCTGCTTGGGATTTTTAGTGCGGTCGATACCGCTTTGTATACCTTTTCGCAGACTTTTGGATCATCTCCCCCCTCACATACAATTACAATTCCGCTTATCTCGGGAATTTTGACCTTTTTTATAAGCGCCTCTTTGGCAGAACCTCTGTCAATGACAACAATTTCATTTTCCGTACTGCTTGAACCCTGCTTGAACTCTTCGGCGTAGATGTATTCCTCGGTAGAAGCTATGTTTACAAGGACTTTTGCTTTTCCGACACCTTCAATCGTCATCAATACCTCCGAAAGCCGCCTTTCAGCACATTCAACGTATTCATCCGCCGTCCGAAAATCCGCGTCAACATCGCTCACGTTTTCCTTATCGTTTTCTCCCGAAAAATCAGCAAAGACGATAATAACCATGAAAATCAGTCCGATCGCTATCATGACCTTCGGAAAAATCGGCTTTTGAGAAAATCCCTTCAATGATTTCAGTATTTCGTCCTTTTTCATTGTTCGTTCTCCTTAATTTTGACGAGTGTATTCTCACCTGTTTCACGCTTAACTATGTCAATTATCTCAGCTCCCTGCGCTGCATTTTCAGCAGCTATTGTAATCTCATTAATAGATATGCTTCCTCTTTCGGAAATATTAATACTTGTCTTGATTTCTTTTGCATCAATGCCGTTATCCGTAAGTATATCCATCATCTGACTGCTTATATTGCGTTCGACCGATTTTTTGAAATATTCAAGGGAATTATCCGAACTTTCCGCTATATTATCTTTTATTACATCTATGCTTTCAACAGTATCCGAGAAACTCTCTATGCAGCCTGCAAGAGGTTTTACAAGGCATAGAATAAAAATAAGCAAAAAAATTATCCGCATTTGTTTTGCATATTTTTCGGCAGGATAGATCGATTCAAAAATATTCATAACAACCGCCAGTATTCCTGCTGAGATCATTACAAGCTGTATTTCATTCATCTGACCATCTCCCGAATTTTATGATACATCAAGGCCTATCATCATCATCACCGCAGTAGAAATAATCAGCATCATACCGAAGCATACAAGCAGACTGATTATTATCGACAGAACCTCCGATGAATTATGAAGCAGCGTCTTTATTCCCTTTATCCCAAACATTTCGCTGACTATTTCCGCAATGCAGAACGAAAGCTTGACAAGCAATACCTCCGTAAGCACAGGAACGAACGATACGAATATTACCGCGATCCCGAAAAATCCAACTCCACCTCTGAGAATTCCAAGACTCGCCTTTAAAGTTGTGTAAGCGTCAGCAACCGCTCCGCCTATTACAGGTATGCAGTTAGAAGCAAGGTATTTTGCAGCCTTAACGCCGATAGTGTCGGCTGACGCCCCGATAATGCTCTGAAGCGAAAGCAATCCGATGAAAACCGTCATAATAAAACCGAGTATGAATTTTACAGCTTTGCATATCGAAGATGTTATCTGAGTAAGATTAAACGCACCGTTTATGGATTCAATTATTCCAAGCGCCGTACAAATTGAGATAAGCGGCATAAGATAGTGCGCCGCAATAGCCGCAGCTCCCTCGGAGCATATCATCAAAACCACGCTGTAAGCAGACGCAGATGTAATGCAGCCTGATGACGCCATAATACCCGAGAAAACAGGTATATATGATGCAACAAAATCACTTCCGCTGTAAAGCGTGTCAGCCGCAATTCGAACGCATTTAACGATAGGATCTGAAACTATTCCGACCGCTATCAAAACACATACCGTTTCGTAAACATTGGATACAGATTTATTTGCAATGCAATTTCCGAAATTCTCTGTTACCGAACCTGCAATTATTACTGAAAACATCATAACAAGCAGTTTTAACGGATACTTTATTTTAAGCTTTATCTGTTCTGCCATATATCGGAATACATCGCTCGGCCCTATGCTGTTTACCGCGTCAATATTGTCGGCAGAGATACCGTTTTCCTCAATTATTTCCGCTGCATCGGACGGAACAGCTTCGTCAACAGCCGAAATATCTACTCCAATTTCCGAAGCAAAATCCTCCTCGGCAAAAGCAGGAATAAACAATGTATATAAACATATTATTATACCCGATATGACCGCAGCCGGTCTTTTCATATATTTTCACACTCCTTATGTTTGCGAAAAGGAGATTATGATCTCAACGACCTGTTCAAAAAGAGGGATCGCCGTAACCATAAGCCCCACTCTTCCTGCAAGCTCCGCCTGTGAAGCAAGAAGATTTTCACCGCTGTCTTTGCATATATCCGAAGCAAACTGCGAAATATAGCATATTCCGGTCGCTTTAAAAAGGATCTTCAGATAATCCCCGTCCGCATCCGAGCGTTCAAAAATCGTCCGTATGCTTTCAATAAGCGGTGAAATATAGATAAAAACAAAAGCAAGTATCATTACCGCTGCAGCGATCTTTATGTAAAGCGAGTATTCCCGTGCATTTTTGTCGAAAAGCTTGCATATAACCGCAGAAACAATACATATAGAAGCAATTTTTACAATATCCATATTTTCAGAACCCGAAAACCGACTTGACAGTATCAAACAGCGAAGCTATCTCGTTAATGATCACCAACAGCACTACAATTAGTCCTGCAATGGTCACTATCACACCATACTCTTCTCTGTCCGACTTTTTCAGGATCATATTAAGAACCGATACGATTATCCCGACTCCTGCAATTTTAAAAATAATATCCAAGTCCATTTCTTTTCCTCCGCGCTCAGATAAACATTATCGCAATGAAAGCTCCGCAAAGCACTCCGAGAGAGCGATAAAGCTTTGCCTTTCTGCAATAATCATCATCAGCTGTCCTTATCATATTTTCAAGCTCGTTTTTTTCAAATTTAATTGCATTTATCTGCCCGTTAATATCGCTTTTTCCGAGCTTTCTGCCGATATCCTTTATGAATTCTTTTTCTTCGGATGAAAGAAAATCATAATGCTGCATTTCAACAGCGCTTTCCCAAAGCGAGCCGAAATCCGACCCGACAGCTATTCTTTCGGCAATATCTCTTATAAAGCCAAGCTCCGACAAACGCTTGTTTTTCAGAAGTCTTTGTATTATCTCTCCAACCTCGGCAGACTCAAATTCTATAAGCAGCCTAAGTTCCTCAAGCATATATGAAATATCTTTCAGAAATATGCATTTTTGTTTAAGCCGTCCCGAAAAATAGCTGCCCGTCAAAGTGCATATTATCATTATAGAAACTATAAGTACCGTTTTCATAACTCGTCCGTCCCGAATATTTTTATGTTTTCAGCAGGATTTTTTCCAAGCATCGCAATGTAATCAAAGCTTGCCCAGAACGGTAGCTTACGTTTTACATCATCAACAGAAAATGCATGAATTGAAGCACATATCCTTACTCCGCAGGTCATTGCATAATGCATATTTTCAAATTCATTCTGTGAACCTGCCTCGTCAAATACTATTATATCGGGCGACATTACCCTTACCGCAGTTTCAAGCCCGTCCGACTTTGAAAATCCGTCAAAAACATCTGTATTAACGCCGATATCATTCTGCGGAACACCGCCGTAAACAGCTGCGATCTCAGAACGTTCGTCTATGACCGAAACCTTGTATCTGTTTCCCAAAAGTCTGCATAGATCACGCAGAACCGTTGTTTTACCGCTTGACGGCGCACCTGCAACAAGTAAATTGCTAAGTCCGCAGCAAAACACTCTGTTGAATATATCCTCTCCCGAACCGATTATCTCCCTGCTTATACGGAAATTTAATCCGCTTATGTTTTTTATATTGGAGATTTTGCCGTTATGTATGACCGCTGTTCCACACAAACCCACACGATGACCGCCCGAAATAGTGATAAACCCATTGCATATATCATCTTGAAATGAATGCACCGAATTTCTGCATACAGCATAGAAAATACTTTCAATTTCCGCAGATGAAACCTTTATACATTCATTGTCGAATAAGCTTGTAAGCTTACCCTCTGCATTGATAAAAATCATTTCCGAATTATGCATCAAAACGATTGGACGTTCACGGCGCAAACGAATTTCCGTTATTTTGACTGTAACAGCTTCAAGGTATTTTTTCAGCCGTTCGGGAAAATACCCGAGCAAGTTTTTTTCCTGCATAATATTTACCATTTCCATTATAGAAACAGCACTTCCTTTCCGGTTTCAACATCAGTTTTGTTTACAAACCTTGATTAATACTATGCAGCTGCGGACAAGTATAGAACAAAAAAAGCTCCTGAAACATTTTGAAATGTTCCAAGAGCATTTTTTATTCTTCAACCCAAACCTGTTCAGTTTCGTGTCGTTTCGGACGTCCCATAAGGTCTTTAAGCGCCTTTTTGGGGTCAAGTCCGTTAAACAAAACTTTGTAGCATTGCTCGGTTATCGGCATCACAACACCTACACTCTGCGAAAGTTCGTATGCGACCTTTGTGCATGTGTAACCCTCGACTGTACCTATCTGCTTTACCGCATCATCGGGTGAAACACCCTGACCGATAAGGATTCCTGCACGGCGGGTTCGACTGTGCATACTTGTGCAGGTAACGATTAGATCGCCTATACCGCTAAGTCCTGCAAAAGTTTCACTCTTTCCGCCCATTTTTACGCCAAGACGAGCGATCTCTGTTATTCCTCTCGTCATAAGAGCAGCTTTTGTGTTATCCCCGAAGCCCATACCGTCGCAAACGCCTGCGCAAAGTGCAATGATATTTTTTAACGAACCGCCCAGTTCAGAACCTACCACATCATCGTTAATATAGATACGAAGCGCATTGTTTGACATTATCGACTGAATATAGTCGGAGTATTTTACATCTTCGGAAGCAACAACAACTGTTGTCGGCATACCCACGCCGACTTCCTCCGCGTGGGACGGCCCCGTTAAAATCACTATCGGAGAATTCGGAAGTTCCTCACGCAGAACTTCGCTCATTCTCTTGAAAGTCTTGTCTTCAAGTCCCTTGCTTGTGTTGAGAATAACTGTTTTTGGGGAAATAAACGGCGCAGCCTGTTTTGCAACGCTGCGGACAAAGCCTGTGGGAACTCCGAAAATTACAACGTCGCTGTCAGAAACAACTGAAATATCCGAAGTAAGACTTATTGATTCGTTTATTTTCACGCCCGGAAGCTTTTTCTTGTTTTCACCGTCACGCTTAATATCATCGATCTCGCTTTCAAATGCAGACCATACATTAACGCTGTGACCGTTTTTGTCAAGCATTACAGCAAGTGCAAGACCAAATCCGCCCATGCCGAGTACCGTAAACTTTGCCATTATGTATTCCTCCGATTATTCTTTCTTTTTGTTAAAGCTGAACTTGTTCTCTGTACCTTCTTTAAGACGTTTGATATTTGCCCTGTGCATATAAATCAGCAATGCGCTTGTGCAGGCAACTAAAATAACGTGTGCAATGCAGTTTGCAAAAGGCAGTTTTTCAACAAAATAATGCAGGATAAATGTAAGTATAGGATAAAAAGCTGCTGCAGATATAGATGAAACCGAAACATATCTTGTTATAAAAAGCACAAGAGCAAAAAACGGGATAATTATCACAAATGTCAGCGGATCAATTACAATAAGTATTGATGATGAAACAAGAATTCCCTTTCCGCCCTTAAAACCGTAATATATAGGGAGAATATGTCCTAATATAGCAAAAAATCCTGAAATATAACCGATAGATTTCTCGTCCAGAACACTTGGATACCAGTCAGGAAGACTTGTCGGAAAATCATTTCCGATAATAAGCTTGAATACAAGAATGCTTAAAAGTACAGCAATTATTCCCTTTGCAAGGTCGCCGATAAGCGTAAGCAGAGCAGGAAATTTTCCATAACAGCGAAGCGTGTTGGTAAGTCCTGCGTTTTTGCTTCCATGCTCACGGATATCCTCATGCTTAAGACAACGTACAACAATTATAGCTGAGTTGCAGCTGCCCAAAAGGTAGGAAATCACCATTGTCAGCAGCAGACAAATAATAACTTTTATCATAACCTATTCCCCTATTATTTAATCATCATCACGGTTTCTTTCACGCACAACAAAGCGTACCGGCGTACCGTCAAGCCCGAAGGTCTGTCTTATCTGGTTTTCAATATATCGCTGATAGGAAAAATGAAATAAATCAGCTCTGTTTACAAATATAACAAACGTCGGAGGCTTGGTTGAAGGCTGCGTCATATAATATATCTTAAGACGTCTGCCCTTGTCGGAAGGCGGCTGAACCCTCGTTGTAGCATAAGCAAGAACATCGTTGAGCATACCTGTGGAAATTCTCATGCTGTTCTGCATATTTACGTTATTGA
>CAMJES010000045.1 GCA_946404705.1 uncultured Ruminococcus sp.
GGGGTCAAGGGGGCGAGCAGCCCCTTGTCGCGCTCCGCAGAGCGCGAAACTCCCTGAACCATAGCGAAAGGCAAAGCTGCGATAGCACAAAAAGTAAAAGCTTAAAAAGCGCAATTCAATCAAAAAGGTAAAACGGGAAATGAACATCAAAACTCGTTGAACCTTAAAATTGAATTGCGCTTAATTCTTTTTTCCTAAAACACACTTTCCTCGGGGATAAAACGCGAGAAGCGAAGCGCCGAGCGTTTTGACCCGACATCGTATTTAAAGCTATGCACGGTAAACCGACAATTGAAGTTTTCCCGTGCATAGCTGTTTATACTGCGTCTAAAGGCAAATACACTCTCTTCGTTCGCATATTTGCCTTTAGAGGAAATTTTACTTTAAGAAAATAGAATGACGCGCAATTCACAAATCGGTTCAGCAAGTTTTAGTTAGACAAAACTTGTTCTACTTTTCGTTTTTTGTTGTGAATTGCGCTTTTTATAGCTGTTAGATTTTCGGCTTATCGCTGCAAGCATTTAGCTTTGGTTTAGAGAGTTTCGCGCTTCTGCTAAAGGTCATAAATGACCTGCGACAAGGTGGCGCTGCCCCCTTGACCCCTGCAAGCCTTTGAAAAGGCTTGAGCGAAACTTTTCGTCCGCTTCGCGGTTTTAACGGCAATTCCGAATTCCACATTATTACGTTTCTTTTAGAAAGCTGCCGCTTTTCTTCTTTTCCAATATTTCAAGCATAAGGTCAACGATATGCGCTGCCGCTTCGACCGGCGGTATTCCGTGGCGGCTGATGTTGGAAACCACGGTATACTCCGTTTCAAGCATATCCGGTCGTGCGTTGTATGCCATATATGCAGACATACTCTCCGATGTGAGCAATCCCGGGCGCTCGCCTATAAGCACACAGGTCAGCTTAGCATTCAGCAGCGGCCCTATTGTTCGTGCTGTATTCACGCGGCAATACCTCACGAAAAACGGCGTTCCGACTGTCACACCCTCGTTTTCCAGTCCGAGAGTAATCGCAGGCAGTATATCGGGTATATTCGCTCCTACGCTCGGTGCGCAAAGTCCGTCGCCGACATATATTTGTACGTCGATATCGTGCCTGCATTGTGAAGATATTTTCTCCTTGGCTTCATCGGAAAAAAGTCTGCCGAGGTCGGGGCGTGTTATCATTGAGTTTTTGTCGGTGCAAAGCGTTTGCACCTCAAAAAGTCCGAGTTTTTCGAGCAGTTCGGGCGTTACTTCGGAGAAAACCGCGTCTGCGGCGGCAGCCTGATCTGCGCGGAAACGCAGATATGAACAGGTCGGATATCTTGCGCCGCAATGTCCGACTCCGATTCTTGCAGGTGTTTTCTGTTTTAGTGTTTTCAGTCTTTCTTCATCGCGTGGTTTCTCCAAAAGGCAGAAGTCCTGCATTTTTATCTCGGTTATATCCTGCTCGGAATAGTTAAAATTTCGTTCCATTTTGTGTTCCCTCCGCTCAATTGAAGATAGTCGGGTCGCCTGCACGGTCGGTGTAAAAGCCGTTTTCGTCAATGATGCCCCATTTCCTGCACCACGCCTCAAATTCGGGCGTTGCTTTTTTGCTGAGTATCTCACGGACAGCCTTGACATCGTGGTGTCCCGTGGTCTGATACATAAGCATAATATCATCTCCGTGCGGAATAGCCATAACATAGTTAACCCCTGCCGAGCCGAGCATTACAAGCAGGTTATCCATTGAGCTTTGGTCGCATATATTGTGGTTTGTGTAGCAGACATCGCAGCCCATTGGCAGACCGTGCATTTTGCCGCAGAATACATCTTCAAGTCCTGCACGGAGTATCTGCTCGCCGCCGCAGAGATATTCGGGGCCGATAAATCCGACCACCGTATTCACAAGGAACGGGTGAAAATGCCGCGCAAGCCCGTAACAGCGCGATTCCATCGTCTGCTGATCCCATACGGAGTTTCCCTCGCAAGAGGTTTCCGAGCCTTGACCCGTTTCGAAATACATATAATTCGGCCCCTCGGACGTACCCCTTTCCGCCATGAGCGCATTCGCTTCTTCAAGCATATCGGCAGTCACGCCGAAAGCCTCCATTGACTTCTGCGAACCTGCGATAGACTGAAAGCAAAGGTCGGCAGGAGCGCCCTTGCGAATGGCTTCCATCTGCGTTGTAACATGGGAGAGAACGCAGTTTTGAGTGGGAACTTCGTATTTCTGCATAACGTCCTTGAAAAGGCGAAGTATCTCACCCGTTGAATCGGCAGAATCAGTCGCAGGGTTAAGCCCGATAACAGCGTCGCCCATGCCGTAGGAAAGCCCCTCCAAAAGTGAAGCCGCAACGCCTTTCGGGTCGTCTGTCGGGTGGTTCGGCTGAAGTCTTGACGATAGCGTCCCCCTCATTCCTATCGAGGTGTTGCAATGGGTGATAATTTCAAGCTTTTGCGAAGCGTAAACAAGGTCAAGATTGCCCATAAGCTTGGAAACCGCGGCTATGACTTCGCTCGTCATGCCACGCCCTGCGGAGAGTATCATTTCGCTCGTTGTGCGGCTGTCGAGTATCCATTCACGCAGCTCGGAAATGCTCTTGTTCTTTATCTTTTCATATTCGCAAAGGTCAAGGTCATCCTCAATAATGCGTGTTACAAAATCCGTTTCATAATCTGCGGCAGGCTGCTCCCGAAGCTCACGAACGGTCAGATTTGCAAGCACCATTTTCGCCGCAATTCGTTCGGTAGCGTCAGCCGCACCAAGACCGATAAGCGCATCGCCCGACTTTATTTCGTTCGCCTTTCCCATTACCTCGCGGAGCGTTTTAAATTCATAGGTTTTTCCCGATATCCTTGCTTTGTATGACATTATGATTACCTCTTATATATCAAAAATAAGCGTTTTAACTATTACGGGCAGGACTTTTCCGCCTGCAAGCGGCTCGCCTATGCAGACGAAATCTCCGCCGCCGCAGCTTATACCGTCAATGCAGATAAAGCTTCGTTTTGTACGGCGTTTAAGCGCCTGACCGAGTGCCTTTCCTATGTCTGCTTCGGATATAATTATAAGCGGCTTTTCATCGGTCAGCACTTCCTCTGCGGCAAGGGTGAGCGCATCTGCCGCAGCTTCGATATCTGCAAAGGACGGACAATCGGGTGCTGCGAACGAAACAGCCGTGTACGGATTGTCAAACTGCGTTAAAGCTGCTTTTACAGCCGCTTTAAGGAACGGTATGTCATCGTGACTTTCAAATTTTATTCTTGCGCACGGTATGTTTTTTATCGGCAGTTTGCAGCCGCGGTATTCTATCGTACTTCCCGAAACCTCCATGCTGAAATTTCCTGCCCCGACAACGGTCGCACGGATAGTTTCACCCGTGTTCTCTGCGGCATTTTTCATAAGCGCTGATGCGGATATCGTCCTGCCGAGTACAGTTCCTATATCGCCGTATAAAAACGGCGGCTTTTCGTTGTAAATGCAGTCTGCGACTCCGCCCGAAAAGGTTATCAGTTCGGGGAAAAAGCCTTTTTGCAGAGCGTGGTTTGTTGTCATAAGCTCAAGACGTTCATCGGCAGGTTCGAGGCCTACCGACTGAGCCAAAACGGATACCATTTCCGAGCATATCTTTTCAGCGTTTTCGTGTGAAAGCTTTTCTCCGACAGAAACGGCGTTTTCGGTAAGCCGTGCAAGCTTAGGCGAAATGTATGTTATCACATTGTCCTTGTCAAGCTTTATAAGCCGCCCTCCAATGTCAAGACAGGCTGTGTCTAAAACTTCACCGTCCTTGAAAAGGCAGATATTTGTCGTTCCGCCGCCGATATCAAGGTTGGCGGTGAGCTTTCCGCTTTCCGAGGAAAGCCGCGCCGCACCCGAGCCTTTTCCTGCAAGAACGGATTCAAGGTCGGGGCCTGCCGCGGCGACTACAAAATCTCCTGCCGCTTCTGAAATAAGCTGAACGGTTTCCGAAGCGTTGCGCTTTCGCGAGGTTTCTCCCGTGATAATGACCGCTCCCGTTGCAATATAGCACGGTTTAAGTCCTGCCGTTTCGTATTCCTCGGAGATGATGCCGCATACGCTTTTTATGTCGATATCATTTTCCGAAAGAAGCGGCGTGAAATGGATTTTTCCTGCATATATGATTTTTTTATCTGTAATTTCGATCTTTGGAACGCTGCCGAAACCGCCTGTGTTTTCGATCGTAAGTTTGCTGAAAACGACCTGCGTGGTCGATGTTCCGATGTCTATCCCTGCGCTTAAGATTTGTTCGCTCATAACTGTTTTCTCCCGAAAAAATGCAAAAAAGCAGCAGGATTAACACGGCACCCTTGCTGCTTTTATTATTTTATTTTATTTTATTTTATCAGATATAAATATATATGTCAAACTTGGCGCCAATATGTTTTGCGGAATTTCTACAATTGAGTATTTTTTGATGATTTAAAAATTCTGTGTAGGTGACGGGTTTCACGTCCCGATGTTACAAATACCCTTGTTAAACGGGATGGGCGACCCGTCCCCTAAAAAAACGTATTGATTAGAGTTCCGTAGTATAAATGCCGTAAAGCACTTTCTTAAATCGACATAAGGAATATACCTGCAAATATAAGAACTGCGCCGATTATCTTTGAAGCTGGAAAGCTTTCCTTGAAGCGCACAGCAGAATATATCGCAACGAAAACTATTGATATCTCACGGACTGCCGAAACATATCCTGCGCCTGCGAAGTTCATTGCTTTAAGCACGAGAAAATATGCCGCAAAGGTGAGTGCCGAAACAGCTAAAATGCGGAATTTGTTGCAGGATATCTCGGCTTTGAGCTGCCCCCTTTTTATAACGAGCGGAGCTATCAGAACCGCAGGTATGACCGCTATCACCCAGTAAACGACCATAGGATCGGTGTATTTTACCGACTGCTTGTCGCTTAGTGTGTATGCCGCAACTATCAAGCCGTTGAGCAGAGCAAGCCGTGTCGTGGGAACTTTTATAAGTGCTTTTATCGGAGCGGCAAATTCGGAAAACGAAAGCTTTTTCATATTTATAACGTATATTCCGCCAAAAATAAGCAGAGCGCCTGCTATCATCAATGCGGTTATCGGCTCCGTGCCGAGGAGTGCCGAAGCTATGCAGACAATGACGGGCGCAATTCCCCTTGTAAGCGGATAAACGGCGGAAATTTCGCCTATCGAATATGTCTTTGCAAGAAGAAAATAGTATGCCGCCTGCATAAGCCCCGATACCGCAAGAAAAATGAAGCCTTTCGGGTTGGGCGCAGGGCAGGTCAGAAGCACCGGTATCGTCAGAACGACCGACGCGGCTGTAAGCTGACACCAGAGAAACGTCAGCTTGTCGCGCGAGCCTTTTGCGATAATGTTCCACGAAGCATGGCATACCGCCGACGCAAGCAATATTATAAGTACCATATCTTTTCACCTCTGTTTTCATTATAGTGAAAAAAGGGGTTGACGCAAATTTGGCGCCATGTTAGAATATGCTTGTCAAATGAATATGGGAAAAATTCCAAATCAAAAGGAGCTGTTTTATATGGCAAATGAACCCGTAAAAAGAAATGTACTGCTTAATCCCGGCCCTGCGACAACCACCGATACAGTTAAATATGCACAGGTCGTTCCGGATATCTGTCCCCGTGAAAAGGAGTTCGGTGATATCATGCGCAATATGCGCGGCGAGCTTGTAAAGATAGTCCACGGCGACCCCGAAAAGTTCACATCGGTGCTTTTCACAGGCTCGGGAACAATGAATATTGACGTCTGCGTAAACTCGCTCGTTCCCGATGGAAAGAAGATACTCTTTGCGGATAACGGAGCTTACACATCAAGAGGAGTTGAGGTCGCTGCGGCATATCATATCCCTTATATCGACCTTAAATCGCCGTTCGATGAACCCGTTGACCCCGAAAAGGTAGAGGAAGCGCTCAAAGCCGACCCCGATATCGCAGTTGTCTACACAACGCACAACGAAACGGGTACGGGCGTACTTAATCCTATCCGCAAAATTGGCGAAATCGCCCACAAGTACGGCTGTACATTTATCGTTGACACGACTTCTACTTATGCGATGATACCCATTGATATCGAGAAGGACAACGTTGACTTCGTTATGGCTTCGGCACAGAAAGGACTTATGGCATTCACGGGACTTTCGTTCGTTGTCGGCAGAACGGCACTTATCGAAAAGTCCAAGGAATACACAACGCGTTCCTATTACTGCAATCTTTATTTACAGTATGACTTCTTCGAAAAAACGGGCGAAATGCACTTCACGCCTCCCGTTCAGACGGTTTATGCAACCGCTCAGGCTATCAAGGAATACTGGGCAGACGGCGAGGAAAAGCGTTATCAGCGTCATGTTGACGTTTGGAACGCTATCCACGAGGGCAAGGAACGCCTTGGCTTCAAGGATATCATCAAGAAGGAATATCAGAGCAAAATGGTCGTTTCCATTAAATATCCAAACGACCCGAACTGGGATTTCACCAAAATTCACGATTACTGCTATGAGCGCGGATTTACGATCTACCCCGGCAAGGTCGCAAGCACGGACACATTCCGACTTTGCACTCTTGGACAGATATACCCCAAGGATATCGAGGATTTTTGGAAGGTGTTTGAGGAAGCCTGCGTAAAGACGGGCGTTTCCATTCCTGCAAAATATTAATAGTATATTTTCAAAGCTGTACGGTTTTTCTGTACAGCTTTTTTCTGTCAAGAAATTTGAACAAAATGCAATTTGCAATAAAGTAACTTGCAAAAGATTATAAAATTGTTAAGATAATGTTTTGAATAAATATTCAGGATATATCGAAATTTACAGCGTTTATGCTACTTAGACAAAAATTGGTGTCAAAACTCTTTATGAATGTTAATTTGCATAAACTTTCAAAAATTGACAAAAACAGGTTTACAGAAACTTGGCAACAAGTTATAATAATAACAGACTTAAAACAACGGTAACACACTTATAACACAGATGATAAGAGGTGCAAGGCTATGTCAGAACTGCTTAGAGCAGAGGGCATCACAAAAAAATACGGAAGCTTTACTGCTCTCGATAATGTCAGCATGAGTGCGGAAGAGGGTGAATTCGTTTGTCTTCTTGGGCCGTCAGGCTGCGGAAAAACAACGCTTCTGCGAATTATCGCAGGACTTGAAAATGCTACCGAGGGAAAGATTTACATCGGCGGCGAGGATGCGACAAAGCTGCACCCGAGCAAGCGCAACTTCGGTATCGTTTTTCAGTCGTATGCGCTTTTTCCGAATCTTAAGGTTTGGCAGAATATAGACTTCGGACTGAAATGCAAGAAAGTCCCGAAAGCAGAGCGTGAAGAACGCATTGCAGAGGTGCTTGACCTTGTAAATATCACCGACCACAAGGATAAATATCCTTCGCAGCTTTCGGGCGGTCAGCAGCAGCGTGTTGCTATCGCAAGAGCGCTCGCACTTTCGCCAAAGTTCCTGCTGCTTGACGAGCCGCTTTCCGCGCTTGACGCAAAGGTGCGGCAGAAAGTTCGCGTTGAGCTTAAAAATCTCCAGAACAAGCTCGGCATCACAACGATAATGGTAACGCACGACCAAGAGGAAGCACTTACAATGGCGGATAAGATAGTTGTTATGAACAACGCCTGCATAAAGCAGATAGGCACTCCGAACGAGGTCTACGACCACCCCGATTCGCCGTTCGTTGCAGATTTTATCGGCTCGATAAATATGTTCACAACGAATTACAACGAGGATAACGACGACCCGAACAGATTCAAGATAAAGGCTATCCGTCCCGAAAATATCGAAGTTCTTCCGAACACCGCTCCCGAGGGAGTAAAGGTCAAGGTCATAAACATCGAATTCCACGGCGCGACCTACCGCCTTACCCTGCGGCTTCGTGAGGATTCCGCGGTGACGCTTATGGACAACGACATAACGGTCGATGTTCCGACAAGCGTTTTCACCGAGTATGACATTAAGCAGGGCGGTCACATCAAGGTCAAATTCAACGACAGCAGAATGATCTACTACAACACCGACAAGGAGCAGCCTGTGTTGGTATAAGGAAGTGATTAAAATGTCAAGGAGCAGACTTACAGACAGAATAAGTCCTGCGGAGATACTGCAAAGACTGATAATAATCCTTTCGGTCGTATGCTTTGTGTTTTTCCTTATCGTTCCGATAATAACGATATTTTCGGGCGTTGTTACCGACAGCAAGGGCAACTATGTCGGAATGGAAAACTTCCGCAGTTATTTTGCAAATCCGTCGCTTTTGACTGCGATACTCAACTCGATAAAGATATCGGTCGTAACTACATTGATAAGCGTTACGATAGCATATATGCTTGCCTATGCAATGAACCGAACGGCGATAAAGTGCAAAGCGGTATACAAATACATTTCGATGCTGCCGCTTTTCGTTCCGACAATGGTTCACGGACTTGCGCTTACATATCTTTTCGGCAAGAAGGGCATTCTCACAAGCATGGGAGTTGATTTTCCCGTTGCAGGCGAGGTAGGCATTGTAATTGCGGAGGTCATTTACACTCTTCCGCAGGCATATATGGTGCTTATGGTCGCTTTGAGCAGCACAGACTACCGTCTTTACGAAGCTGCTTCGGCTTTCGGTTCATCATCGGTACGAAGCTTCTTCTCGATAACCCTCCCGGGTTCAAAATATGGTCTTATCAGCGCCGCAACGCTTTGCTTCACGCTCAGCTTCACCGACTTCGGCGCGCCGCAGGCAATCGGTGCAAACTACCCTGTGCTTTCAACGAGCATTTATAAATATGTTGTCGGTCAGCAAAATTTCCAGATGGGTGCTGTTATCGGCGTTCTGCTCACGATACCTGCGGTAATTTCGTTCGCGATAGACCGTATCTCCGCAAAGAAAGCGGCGAACAACGAGATATCCTCAAAGGCTGTTGCCTATAAGATAACCCCGTCAACAGGGCGCGATATTTTCTATCAGATATTCTGCACGGTCGTTTCGATACTTATTTTGAGCATATTCCTTGCAGTATTTACGATTGCATTCATCAAACGCTGGCCTTATGAAAAGGTGTTCACGCTCGAACATTTCGATTTCAGCAGCAAGCTTGTCGGAAGCGGCATTTCCACCTTTATATTCAGCATAAAAATGGCTGCAATAACCGCAATAGCAGGAACCCTTGCAGTGTTCCTCACGGCGTATATGGTTTACAAAACACGCCCGATGCCTATGCTGCGCAAGACGATACATTTCTGCTCTATGCTGCCGATGGCTCTCCCCGGAATGGTTGTCGGACTTGCATACATAATGTTCTTCAACAAGCCGTTTTTCGACATTGAAGCATTGCAGATAAGGGTCATGAATCCGTTCAACGTTCTTTATCAGACGATGTGGATAATGGTCATTGCGAATATTATACACATGTTTTCAACGACCTATATCACCGCTTCGACCGCGCTCAAAAAGCTTGACAAGGAATATGAAAACGCAGCCGATTCGATGAACATACCGTTTTATAAGATAATGGCAAAGGTTTCGATACCGATGTGCATAACGGCAGTTCTTGAAACTGCGCAGTATTTCTTCCTCAACAGCATGACGACGATATCGGCACTTGTATTCCTCTATTCGCCGCAGTCTAAGCCTGCTGCGCTCTCGCTCGTAAGCATGGAGGATAACGGAGATTTCGAATCCGCAGCCGCAATGTCGCTGATAATATTCGCCTGCAATGTCGGAATGAGAATTATATACGAAATCGTAAACAAGACTCTTGCAAAGAGAATGAGCCGCTGGGAAAATCCGAAGCAGGCTGAAAAAACTGCAAAAAAAGCAGCGTGACACTTATTTCACGATAATCAGATGCAGATTTTGCATTTGAGATATATTTAAGGAGATGTTTTTATGAAAAGGAAAAGAAGAATCGCATCGTTCATCGCAGCAATGGCTATGCTTTCGCTGATGACGACAGGCTGTGTTCAGAAAATGGATACGCCAACGGACGAAACAACAACAGCTGCAGCAACCGAGGGAGCAGCTGCCGAAACAGAAGGTTCGGACAGCAGCGGTACGGTAAGCGACACCATTTCGGTTTATACTGCGCTTGAAGATGATATTATCGAAGAATATCTGACCTCGTTCAGAGCGCAGTACCCCGATATCAACATTGAGATAACCCGTGACTCCACAGGTACTATCATTTCAAAGCTTATTGCAGAAAAGGACGCTCCCGTTTGTGACGTTCTCTGGGGAACAGCCGTAACGAGCCTTCTCGGACTGGATGAATACGGACTTATCGAACCGTATGACCCCGAGGGTATCGACAGAGTTCTTCCTCAGTTCAAGGATAAGGAATCGCCCTGCCGCTGGGTAGGAATTGACGTTCCCGAAACTGCAATGCTCGTCAACACGGCAGAGTGCGAAAAGCTTGGTATTCCCGTTCCGACATCCTATGCCGACCTTATTGATCCGGTATATGCAGGTCACATCGCAATGTCCGATCCTACCTCGTCCGGAACAGGCTTGTTCATCATCAACGGAATCCTCCAGATGATGGCTGAAACCAAGGGCGATTATACAAAAGGCTGGGAGTATCTCGATCAGTTCGACAAGAACGTTATCGAGTACACACCGTCAGGTTCAAAGCCTGCTAAGATGGTTGCTTCGGGCGAAGCTCTCATCGGTCTTTCGATGGGCTACCGCTGTGTAACTCTTGCAGCAGAAAATCCCGAATGTCAGGTAGTATTCCCGTCCGAGGGTTCCGCTTGGGACGTTGAGGCAAACTGCCTTATCAAAAAGGACAACATCAAGGAAGCCGCAAAGATCTTCTGCGACTGGGCAATCTCCGATGCAGCAATGGCTTCCTATCAGAAGGAATATCCTATTATTGCAACAGGCGGTGACGGAGATCGGAAGAGCGTCGTGTAGGGAAAGAGTGTAGATCTCGGTG
>CAMJES010000046.1 GCA_946404705.1 uncultured Ruminococcus sp.
TGTACGATCCGAGAATTGACCTCAAGGTTGATTATGACAATCAGAAGGTTATTCCGTTATCCTTTGAAAACAGCGGTATGGGCGTGTATCAGGAGTATGATATATCAGCTCTCACTCCCGAAGTTGCAAGGGATATGAATGATGCTCTTGAATTTATGGACGGTAATATGCTTGACCAGATTGAAGAAGCGGGTTATGAGCCTGCGGAGGATGATATGGACAGGGATAAGGATATTCGTAGGGATAATATGAGTAGATAAATATTTGTATAATATAATCCGTCTGCACCGATTATGGTTTGGGCGGATTATTTGCGTGAATCGTTGATTTTAATGAAAATGTAATCAAATATTTGTTTGACATAATAAACAAATTGTGATATAATTTAATATGTATAACTATGCACAAAAGCAATTGTGAAGTTGTTGTCAAAATAATAATGGAAAGGGTGCTGTATATGGCTAAAAAAGCAGTAGAAAAAGCACTGAACATAGATAATATTTTATTCAACTGCCGGGATATCCTTCGTGCGGCAAGAAACTCAGGTTCGTTCTTTGAAAAAAGAGATATGATGCTTACACTTGTATTTCTGCGTTTCATAGGCGAAAAGTATGAGGACGGTATTGAAAAACTCCGCAAGACATTGAACGAACAGGGACTTGATCCCGACGATGAGAATATCAAGGCAGCGTTTTTTGATGATGTGACATTTACCGACGGTACATATAATCTGCCGGAGGAAGCTCGCTGGTCAACTATCATCAATACCCCTGCTCCGTCACTAAACGTTGCACTTGACACAGCTCTTCACAGCATTGCACTCAGCTCGAAGGATCTGAAAGGCTGCTTTATTGAGGGTACATTCACAACAAGAAATCTCGCTCCGAATGATATTAAGAAGCTTGTTGATGAAGTCAATAAGATTAGTCACAAGGCGTTCGGAAAGGAAAAAGACCTTATCGGACGAGTTTATGAATACTTCCTCAAGGAATTTGCTGTAAACGCAACCAAGGAAGAGGGCGAATTTTATACTCCTCACGATGTTGTTCAGCTTATTGCATCTATGATAGAGCCTTACGACGGCACACTTTATGACCCTTGCTGCGGTTCGGGCGGTATGTTTATTCAGAGTGCTGAGCTTGTCAAGTCAAGGCAGGGGGATATAAACAGGATAAATATATACGGTCAGGAAAAAGATGCCGCAACATATCGTCTTGCAAAAATGAACCTTGCACTCAGAGGATTGAGCCATAATCTCGGAGAAACCAACGATTCTTCCTTTACGCACGATCTTCACAAGGGCGTATATTTCAACTATATCATGGCAAACCCACCCTTTAATCTCAAGGGCTGGTATGATGATAACCTTAAATCCGATGCACGTTGGTCGGACTATGACACTCCGCCCGAAAGCAATGCCAACTATGCGTGGATACTGCACATGCTTTCACATCTCAAAACCTCTGACGGTGTTGCAGGCTTTCTCCTTGCTAATGGTGCGCTCAATGACAGCGATACATTGGAGATACGCAAAAAGCTGATTCAGAATGATAAGGTCGAAGCTATTGTTGTTCTTCCGAGAGAGCTTTTTATTACGACCGATATAAGCGTTACGCTGTGGATTCTTAATCAGAACAAAAAAGGCGGCAGCTATCACGGCAGAACTCTCCGCAATCGTGAGAATGAAATTCTGTTTATAGATCTTCGTCAGTGGACAGAAAACCCCGTAAAGGGTGAAAACAAGAAGAAAGTGTTGCTTGATACTGCACAGATAGAAAAGGCGTCCGAGATATATCACACATGGCAGTCGGAAGGCACTGACGGAGCAAATTACGAAGTTCCCGAGCTTTACCGCAGTGTCGGTATTGCCGAGATAGGGCAGAAAGGCTGGACGCTCACACCAAGCAAGTATATCAAGTTTATCGACCATGACCTTGAGATTGATTATGAAAAGGAAATGGCTCGTATTCAGGCTGAAATGCGTGAGGTTATGAAGCAGGAAAAGGAATCTCAGCAGATGTTGGAAGAAGCATTCAGGGGGATCGGTTATGGCATTGACTAAATACAAACTTGGTCAACTGTTGGAGCAGTGCGATGACCGAAATGATGATTTACAGTATTCTTTAGATGACGTTAAAGGAATATCCATTCAAAAAATCTTCATTGAAACAAAGGCTGATATGGAGGGCGTATCACTTAAACCATATAAATTGGTAAAGCCCGATGAATTTGCTTATGTCACAGTTACCTCAAGGAATGGCGAGAAAATAACGTTGGCACACAACGATACGAATAATACATATATTGTATCATCATCGTATGTTGTGTTTAGAATAAAGAAATCTGATGTTTTAGTATCAGATTACTTGTTTATGTATTTTAATCGTCCTGAATTTGACAGGTATTCACGGTTTAACTCTTGGGGTTCTGCGAGAGAAACGTTCGATTGGAGCGATATGTGTGATATTGAAATTGAGTTGCCCTCAATAGAAATCCAGCAGAAATATGTTGATGTCTATAACTCCATGTTTGCCAATCAGCAAAGCTATGAGCGTGGGTTGGAAGATTTGAAGCTTGTTTGCGATGCTTATATTGAGGATTTAAGGCGTAATATGCCTTGTGAAGCTATCGGACCATTTATTGAAGAAAGAAATGAAAAGAATATTGATAATGCAATCACATTGTTTCAAGGGGTTAATGTAGATCATGTATTTACAAAGCCAAAACGAGTGGCAGAAGATTCGGAAAACGGAAGTGTAGTAAGGACAGGTCAATTTGCTTTCAATAAAGTAATGAAATCGCATAACACAAAACTTCCAATTGCTCTTCGAGAAGGACCGGATTGTGTTGTATCTAATTCATATCAAGTATTTGAAGTTATTAAGCCCCAAAAGCTGTTACCAAAGTATCTTTTACTTTGGTTAAATAGAGCTGAAACCCAGAGATACGCCGGATTTATTTCGTTTGGAACAACAAGAGATATTTTCACATTTGAGGATATGGGAAATATCTCTATCCCAATACCGGATATTAATACTCAGCAGAGTATAGTTGATATTTTTTCATCATACCAGATAAGAAATGAAATCAACGAAAAACTAAAATCCCAAATCAAAAATATCTGCCCGATACTGATAAAAGGCTCTATTGAAGAAGCAAGAAAATAAAGGGGATCAGAATTATGGCTAAGCTCAAAGAATATAACGGTCATTACTGCGAATCGGAATATGAGTATGCTTTTATAGGCTTTCTTGAAAATGAAGGCTGGAATTATTCTTCCGGAACGAACATCAAGCGTAATACTAAAAGAGATGTTCTTATTGCTGACGATTTCAAAGCGTTCCTGTCAAAAACAAATCCCGAACTGACAGCAGATGAGGTTGAACAGATATATGACAACGTGCGTCTTGTCGGTGCGGAAAGCGACTTTGCGACATTGCATAAGGTTTATGGTTGGATAGTAAACGGCGTTCAGTTTACACCTCAGAGCGGTTTGGCTGAAATGATTTCTCTTATTGATTTTGATACACCGAAAAATAATATTTTCCGTGTTGTAAATCAGTTTACTGTTGAATACACCAATAACGGACGCAAGGAAAACCGAAGACCCGATGTTCTGTTGTTCGTGAACGGTATGCCTTTATGTGTGATTGAGCTGAAAAATCCCGCAGATAAAAATGCTACCGTATTTGCAGCGTGGGAGCAGATAAACATTCGTTACTGGAGAGATATTCCACATCTTCTCCATTACTGTCCTCTTGCTTGTATCTCCGACGGTGTAAAGACAAGGCTCGGTACTGTCCGCACACCCTATGAGCATTTTTATTCATGGCGAAGAGTAAATGACGGTGATCCTATATCAACTCTTCCTTTTGCCGAAACAGAAACAATGATAAAGGGCGTTTATTCTCCTGCACGTTTCCTTGAAATATTCAGAGATTATATCTATTTTCAGGATAGTATCTATGACAGCGATGAAGTTGAGATAGTATGTCGTTACCCGCAGTTTTTCGCATCGAAGCTCTTAAAGCAGAGTATAGTAAATTCAATCGTGACCCGAAGCGGAAAGGGCGGAACATATTTTGGTGCGACAGGCTGCGGAAAAACATACACCATGGCTTTTCTTGCCCGTCAGTTAGCACTCCGCTGCACGGATATTGCCGAAATCGGTTCACCGACTGTCATTCTTATCGTTGACCGTGACGAGTTGCAGAAACAGGGTGCAAAACTCTTTACAAAGAGCAAGGAATTTTTGAATCTTGGTGAAGTTACCGTTGTAAAGAACAGGACAAAACTGCGTGAGGAGCTTGGCGCAAGACAAAGCGGCGGTTTATATATCTGCACCATTCAGAAATTCTGCGACAGAAAAGAAGATAAGATAGGACTTATCAACGATCGCCGCAATATAATCTGTTTTTCCGATGAAGCACACAGAACACAGCTTGAACATTCAAAGAAGATACAGTTCAGCAAGGATGCCGATGAAAATATGAAAGCAATGGTGTCCAAGCCTTATGCCAAAGTGCTGAAAGAAGCATTCCCAAATGCAACATTTGTTGGATTTACGGGCACGCCTATTGCTGAAACATATCAGACCTTCGGCGATGAAATTGACAGATATACAATGGATCAGGCTGTTGCGGACGGACTGACAGTATCTATAAAATATCATCCCCGTATTGCAAAAGTCCTTCTTGATAATGAAAAGGTACAGCAGATAGAAAGCTATTACAAGCAATGTGCCGATGACGGAGCTACCTTTGAAGATGTTGAGGCAAGCAAAACCGCAATGAGTTCAATGGAAGTTATCCTTGGTGAACCATCACGATTGGAGCGGCTTGCGACCGATATACACGATCATTATGTATCCTGCTGCAGCAACGATCCCGACAGAATACAGAAAGCAATGATAGTTTGCTCCACAAGAAAAATTGCTTATGACCTTTTGCAGAAGTTCAGGGAAAAATACCCCGAATGGTTTGAAGAAAAGAAAACTCCCGATGGTGTTATTGCGACTGAAAAGGAGCTTAAAGAGCTGAAACCAATGCCGTATATTGCCATGGTTTCAAGTGTGGGAAGCAATGACGAACCCGATATGTATAATTATCTTGGCGGTGTTCGCAATGATAAGCGTTCAGAGGAAATGGACGCTGCTTTCAAGCAGGAGAAATCCAACTTCCGTATCGTTATTGTTGTTGATATGTGGATAACGGGCTTTGATGTGCCTTCGCTTACATATCTGTATAATGACAAGCCGCTTAAAAAACATCTTCTTATCCAGACTATCAGCCGTGTAAACAGAAAATATCCCGGCAAGGATTACGGTATGATTATTGATTACATCGGTATTCGTGACAATATGCGTGAAGCGGTCAAGGTATATGGCGGCAACACATCCGTTGCTCCGACCGGTGACGATATTGAACAGGCAACAGCATTGTTCAGAGAAGAACTGGAGATACTGAAAAATCTTTTCCACGATTACGATTTAGCTCCGTTCCTGGATCCCGAATGTAACCCGATAATAAGATATCAGTTACTTGCAAAAGCAGCCGAATTTGTTTTTGTATCAACAGAAATAATGAAACTGGAAAGTGAGAAAGGGACAAATGCTGTTCCGTTCAAAAAATATTTCCTTGAAACTGTAAAACGTATGAGAACAGCTTTTGATATATGTCAGCCTTCGGGTGAACTGGGTGAGGAAGAATCCGCACTTGCACAGTGTTTTATGGCTATTGCAGGATTTGTGCGCAAAATGAGCGGAACCGGAGATGTTGATACGGAAACTATGAACCGTACTGTATCAAAAATGGTTGAAGAAGCGTTAAAATATAATCAGGTCGAGAGCGTTCTTGAAAGCGGCGAGGAAGAGGACATTTTCTCTCCCGAATACTTTGAGAGGTTGTCCGATGTTAAAATGCCTGCTACAAAGCTGGAGCTGCTTATAAAGATGCTCCGCAAGCAGATCAAGGACTATGGAAAGGTCAATAACGTAGCTGCACAGACATTCAAAGAGATGCTTGAAAAGACCATTGAGGAGTATCACGAAAGGCGCAGTCATTTGTCTGCGGAAGAAGCAGGACAGACTCAGGAACAGGCTTCGGAGGACATAATCAAGATTGCAACAAAACAGGCTCTTGAAATTCTCAAGAAGATGAATGAAAGCAGAGAGAGCTTCCGCAAGATAGGATTGACCTTCGAGGAAAAGGCTTTTTATGATATTTTGATTGCTTTGCGTGATCAGTACAACTTTGAGTATGGTACTGACAAGGAAGTTGATGGAGTTATCGTAAATGACAAGTGCAAGGCTCTTGCCAAGAAGGTTAAGGAGATCATTGATACAAAATCATCTTTTGCTGATTGGCTTAACAATAAGAATATACGGGATCAGCTGAAACTTGATATAAAAATATGCCTTATCAAGAACGGTTATCCTCCGCAGTACAGCCCCGAAGTATTCAGCAAGGTGATGGAGCAGGTGGAGAATTTCGAAGAAAATGCGGTATCCGATGAAAAATAATTGAGATTCTTACTATAAATTGCGTAAGGGTATAACCATATCAGAAAAATTCATAACAGGAGTAGATATTAATGGACGCTTCAAAAGCACTTATAAGTCAGATATTCAGTAGAGGAAGATTATTGGAAATTCCTTTTTATCAGAGGACATACGTTTGGGGAGAAGAGCAGTGGTCACGTTTGCTGGATGATATGGAATTCGTAACAAAGACTAAGCGTAACTATTTTATGGGTTCTGTTATCTTAAAGCAGGATACTGTCCCAAGCACATGCGTATATTCTGATAAGAGAATAATTATTGATGGACAGCAGAGAATGACTACAATAATGATCTTCCTTAAGGTTCTTCTTCTATTAGAAGATAATAATAAGCTCTTCGACAGGAATTACAGACTTGATGATGATTCCATACAGATGGTTCACGGACATAATGATATTGATGCTTTTAAAAAGGTTGTTGATCATGAAGAGAAAACAGAGATTGAAAATCCTGACCCGGCTTCTCAGATCATTGCTGCATATAACTATTTCCTCAAGAATATACCAAGCCGAAGCATAGACAGAACAGCTGTCCAGCAGTATGTTCAGTTTGTTTGTATTGATTTGGGTAAGGAAGAGGATGAACAGCAGGTTTTCGATACTATCAACTCTTTGGGAGTGCGTCTTACAACTGCTGAACTTCTGAAAAACTATTTCTTCAACAGGGATAATCTCGATGAATACAAAAAGAACTGGGTAGAGATATTTGAAAAAGACGATGATGCGAAAATATACTGGGATACCGAAATTGAAGCCGGCAGAATTAAGAAATCTATGATAGATATTTTCTTTGATGCCTATTTCCAGATGTTTTTACAGAATAAGAAATACAGTATATCTACAGAAGATAAAATTGCATATAATCGTTTGGACCGCTTGGCAAAGTCATATCAGGACTTTATAAACAATTATTGCAATGGTGATAAGTCTGTTGTTATTTCTGATATGGCTACTTATGCAAATGCCTTCTATAAGGTTTTCAGACCGGAGGCGTGTGATACAACTATGCCTGCAGCAATGGGCATAGATAGAATAAATGTAATTATTTTCGGACTTAAAACTACCACAATTATCCCGTATGTGTTATATGTTGCTACAAATGTATCTGATCAGAATGAACTTAAAGAGATATACAGAGTTTTGGAAACATATATCATGAGAAGAATTGTAACACATGCTTCTACGAAAAACTATAATAATCTATTTTTATCGCTTATTGCCAATGAGGTTCTTACCGCTGACAGACTATATGAAGAACTTGAAAATCAGGAAGCTACCACATATATGCCTGATAACGATGATTTGAGAAATGGATTCCATAATTCTTATCTTGTTAATCTTCAGACAAGAGGAATACTGTACTTTATTGAAAGTGCGATCAGGCCTGCAAACAGTGCAACTGCGTTGCTTGGATTTAATAATTACAGCTTGGAACACATGATGCCGAAAAAATGGAGAAACAATTGGGGAGAAAGTCCTGATAAGGATAATCCCAGAGCAAGAGATAATAAATTACTTACCCTTGGAAATCTTGCTATAATTCCACAAACACTTAATTCAGCTATAAGAGATAGTAATTGGGAAACAAAGAAGAACGGAAAAGGGGATAGTAAACCCGGACTTTGCAAATGTGCAGCAGGTATATGTACCATGAATGATGCACTGCAAAAATCTGAATGGAATGAAGCAGAAATTGAATCAAGAGCTGAATGGTTGTACGAACAAGCTCGTGATTTATGGAAAACAAAGTAATTATTGGAGCACTATGTTAGTAATCTACGCCGAGAAAAGCAGTCTTGCGAAAACAATAGCAGCCGTTCTGGGAGCGGGACAAAGAATACCCATGCAGGGCGAACCCACAGTGGGATATTATCAGTTTAAATTTAATGGTGAAGATGCCGTGCTTTGTCACGGCGTCGGTCACCTTATGTCCCTTATCCCTGCCGCAAGCTATGATGAAAAATATAAAAACTGGGATCTGAATGTGTTCCCTTGCATACCGGAAAAGTTCAGGATAGCACCCAAAAAGGAAACTATCGCTTGCTCACGCCTGGTGAAGCAGTTCTTTCAGCAGGCGGACTGGTGCATAAACGCAGCCGACCCCGACCGTGAGGGTGAGCTTATCTTCTCATACGTTTATCAGGCTTGCGGCTGTAAGGCTCCCTACAAGCGTGTGTGGATAGAGGACCTTACCGATGAAAAGATAAAGAAAGCGTTCAGCAACCTTATCGAACCGAAGCAGCCCATATCTGCACAAAATCCCGGCTCTCCATACGATCTGCAGATGGCAGGACGTGCAAGAGATATTGCCGACTGGCTCATCGGAAACAATCTGACTGTTGCGGCTACAAAGCGTTTTGGCGGATACAAGGAACTACTATCTGTAGGACGAGTTCAGACACCAACACTTGCACTTGTTGTTGAGCGTGAAAAAGCTATACTCAATCACAGCAAAACAAAATTCTGGCGTTTGAACGGAACTTTCACAACTGCAAACAACGAAACCTTTGAAGCTGAATACATAGAAGGCAAAATTGCAAACAGCGAGGAAGCTGAAAAGAAGTTTGCAGAGTGCGGCAATGCTGACGGTATCGTTGCAGAGGTAAACACCAAGCATAAAAGCGAAAATGCACCACTCCTGTATAACGCAACACAGCTTCAGATCGCTGCAAACAAGAAATTCAGTTGGAATGCGGACAAGACTACGAAGGTTATGCAGGACTTGTATGAGCATAAGCTGATGACCTATCCCCGTACTTCCTCCGAACATCTTACGGAAGCAATGATGCCTGAAGTTGCCACAACTATCGGAAAGCTCCTGAATCTGCCCGAATACTCAAAGTATGCTCTTCCAAGGGATAAATGGCAGAAATTCTCCAAACGTCATTTTGATGATAAGAAGGTAGGTTCTCACCCTGCTATCATACCAACAGTAAATGTCCCAAAGGATATGTCCTCAATGAACGAGGACGAAAAGCAGCTTTACGATCTCCTTGCAAAATCACTTATCAGAATAATCTATCCCAAGGCGGAACTTGATGATACAACAGTACTCATTGACGTAAACAAGGTGCGTTTTAAGGCAACGGGAAGTGTTATCACAAATAACGGCTGGTATGCTGTTGATGCGAAGCCACAGAAGAAAAACGTTCTTCCTGCACTTGCAGTAGGGAATAAGCTGAAAGGCGAGTACAGCATAAAGGAATGCGAAACAGAACCGCCGAAGCGTTATACGGAAGCCGACCTCCTCGCCGCAATGGAGCTTGCGGGTCAGACTATCGAAGATGAAGAAATACGCACCCTTATGAAAATGCAGAAAAAGGGACTTGGAACAGATGCCACAAGAGCACCTATTCTCAAAGGTCTTTTTGACAGAAAGTATCTTTATAGAAAGGGTAAATCCATATTCCCCACAGATAAAGGAATGTTCCTGATAGACACACTTCCTGTCGATGCAATAAAGTCAGCAGATATGACAGGTGACTGGGAAATGCGTCTGAACAATGTTGCTATGGGCAAGGAGCCTGTTATCAACTTTATCCGTGATATTGAGCAGACCACAAGGGACTGGTATGCACAGGTAGCATCGGCAAGCGAAAGACACTATGTTTCTCCAGAAAAAGGTGATCTGCTTTGCCCCGTATGTAACAGAGTTATTAAGCCTACACCATTCGGTTGGGGCTGTACAGGCTATTCCAAAGACGGTGACGGCTGCAAATTCACAATAAACAAGACACTTGCAGGGGTGGAAATGTCCGACAAGGAGATAACAAAGCTTCTCACAAAGGGCAGAACAGGACTTATCAAGGGATTTACTTCAAAATCGGGAAAGAAGTTCAATGCCTATCTTGTTATCGACCCGGAAACCAAGGATATAAAATTCGATTTTCTGTCAGATAAGGAACGTGAAATGGTCTGTCCGATATGCGGAAAGGGTATGAAGAAGTCAAAGTACGGATATATCTGCGAGAATTTCAGCAGGGACGGAAACGGTTGCGATTTCAGCGTTAATACGGAGATATGCAAAAAGAAAATATCCGCTGCACAGGTCGCAGCACTCCTAAAGGACGGCAGAACCGATGTTATCAAAGGCTTTAAGTCCAAAGCAGG
>CAMJES010000047.1 GCA_946404705.1 uncultured Ruminococcus sp.
GCATACGAGATATCATAGCCGGTGACTTGAGTTCAGACGTGTGCTCTTCCGATCTGAACGCAGGATGTCAAGAGAGTTTACAGAAAAACGGACGGAAAATATTCTCTTGTTGAAATGCCTTATATCGAGGATTGGAGCCTTGAAAGAAAGCGTGAAATTGCCCGTGATATCGTCAGCAATGATTTTATTTCGTATGCAGCGCTGGACGAAGAAAAGGTGGTCGGCTTTATCGGCTTAAAAAAGCAGCTTGTTGACGGATATATGATATTGGATATGATGCACGTTTCGGCGGAATGCCGCGGAAAGGGCATCGGCAGAAAGCTGTTTGAGATAGGTAAACAAGAGGCTAAGAAACGCGGCGCAAAGGCGCTGTACATATCGGCTTGTTCATCCGAAGAAACGATCGCATTTTACACCGCAATGGGAGCAAAACTTACCGATAGCCCCATAAAGGAAATGGCAGACGAAGAACCGTTCGATTTACAGATGACCTGTATCGTATAAAAAAAGCCTGAGAGGGAAAAATCCTTCTCAGGCTTTAGTTTATTCAACAGAGATTATATAATAGTATACGGGCTGACCGCCGTTTACGTTCATTATCTCGACCTTGTCGCCGAATTTGGTCTGAACAAGCTCGGTGAGCGCTTCGGTGTTTTCGTCGTCGGTATCTGCGCCGCTGATTATCGTTACAAAAGATGAGTCGCCCGTTATCATCTTTTTGATAAGCTTATATGCGGCTTTGGTTACTTCCTTATCGGTAACGGCAAGCTTTCCGTTTTCAAGTCCGAGGATCTCGCCTTTCTTTATATCCTTTCCGTCAAAGTCGCTGTCACGCGCTGCAAAGGTAACAAGTCCCGTTGAAACATTCTCGATAGCCTTTGACATATTCATACGGTTGGATTCATAATCTCCGTCCGGGTCGAAGTTCATCATCGCGGTAAGTCCCTGCGGTATGGTCTTGGTCTGCAGTACGCATACGCGCCTATCCGCAAGCTTGACCGCCTGCTCGGCTGCCATAATGATGTTCTTGTTGTTAGGAAGGACGAAAACCGTTTCTGCAGGCGTTGCAAGAATAGCTTTAAGTATATCGTCTGTTGACGGGTTCATAGTTTGTCCGCCGGTAACGATGGTATCTGCGCCGAGGTTGGTGAAGAGATCCTCGACTCCCTTTCCTGCGGCTACTGCGACAAATCCGAACGGCTTTTCGGGAGCGGCAGGCGTGAACTCGCGGACTTTCATGACCGCAGCTTCTTTCTGCTTGTTCTTGTGCTGGTGGCGCATATTGTCGATCTTTAGATTGGTGAGCGCGCCGAAAAGAATACCCTCTTCAATCGCCTTTCCGGGGTGGTCGGTGTGAACGTGAACTTTGATTATATCTTCGTCATCGACCGCAACAACGCAGTCGCCGATAGTTTCAAGGAACGCTCTCAGGCGTGAAGCGTCGGGGCAGTCGGGGTTTTTGTTTACGATGAATTCCGTACAGTAGGTGAAGTTTATCTCTTCGTCAAAGTCGCCGACAGCGGTCTTTGCGGTGGAGCTTTCCTTTGCTTTTTCATCGGTTACGGCCTTTCCGCCGCAGAAAACCTCCAGCATTGCGCGCCAGATTATGATAAGTCCCTTTCCGCCTGCGTCAACAACGCCTGCTTTTTTCAGTACGGGCAGCATTTCGGGCGTCTGCGCAAGAGCTTTTTCCGCTTCGTCGCAGACAGCGCTCCACAATTCCGCTTCGCTCTGTGCATTCGGCGCAAGTTCCGATGCTTTTTCCGAAGCAAGCCTTGCAACGGTGAGTATCGTACCCTCGGTCGGGTTCATTACAGCCTTGTAAGCGCCCTTTACACCGAGTTCAAGCGCGTTTGCAAGGTCGGTGCAGCCTATCTCACTTTTGCCCTTGAAAGCCTTGGAAAATCCTCTGAACAGAAGCGAAAGGATAACTCCCGAGTTTCCTCTTGCACCTCTGAGCAGAGCGGCAGCCGCGGTATCGGCAGCTGCAGAGGCTGTGCAGTTGTCGTTCATAACTTCAAGCTCGCGCATCGCGCTGCTCATTGTCATGGACATATTTGTACCGGTATCGCCGTCGGGAACAGGATATACATTCAGTTCATCGACAGCGCGTCTGTTGTTTGATATTGCAGCCGCACCGGAAATAAAAGCTTCTCTAAGCATTTTTCCGCTTATCACTTTAAATTCTTCCCCTTTCGGTAAATGCTGTTTTATTCAAGCATACCGTCAATAAAGACGGAGATCTTTGAAATTTTAAGTTCTGTCTTATCCTCGACTGTATAACGGATCTTGTGAGCAAGATTTTCGGTAACTGCAGCGATATTCGTTCCGTAAAGCACGGAAATATGCAGAGAAACAGTTATCTTGTCGTTATCTCTTACCGTCAGCTTAACGCCGCGCCTGCCTTTCAGCTCCGCTTTTTTGAACAGGCTTACAAGGTGATATTTTTTTGTATCGACAGGGTTAAGGTCGGCAACGCCAAAGCATTGCGACGCTGTTCGGCTTATCAGCGAAACAAGGTAATCTTCGGAAATCCCGATCTTACCGAGATAGTTTTCAACCGTGATCAATCGGATCAGCTCCTTATAGTCATATAGATTTATTATATCACATTTCCCAATGCATTTCAAGTAGCAGAAAGACAAAATAAGCAAAAACCGCTTAAAAACAGACTATAAAAATGATATTGTCGATTTATAATGGTAAAAATTATATAAGATGCTGAAAAAATTAAAAAACTATTGCTTGTTTTTTGAATATATGCTATAATATTTTTAATAATCAAAATAGGGTAGCTATATACTGTCCTCTGTTGAAAAATAGATGTTTTGCAGCAGAGTGCGGCTTGACCCTATGTTTTGGTTTTTATGGATCAATGCGGACGGAGTTGATATTTATGAAGGGAAAAGCTAAGATCAAAGCACATGATCGGATGAAGTGTTTTATACTTTTCTGTGCAGCTGTTGTTTTGGTTCAGAGCCTTATATATATAATTTCGATAAATTCTTCGGAAATGTTTAAGCGCATCAGCCGTGATGCGGAAATGAATCTGCAAAATGCCGCATCAAAGCAGAGTGTGGTACTGAAAAGGACTTTGGGCGAATTTACCGATATGTCGGATGAAATTCAAAGTGCTGATGTCATTTTGTCGAAGATACTCAAAGAAAGGGGAATCACGATAGAAGGGTTCCTCTCCGATCCCGGCGCACAGACGATGTTTACCGAAGATTACGCCGAAGAGATGATAGATTATATGGAGGACAAATCTCCGAGCGGCGTTTTTACTGTTCTCTGCAATGATCCTGAGAATATCCAAAATTCAAACCTTAAAGGCTTCTTTTTCAAGGACGCAGATCCGGATGGAAACGATGACTTCGATTCTGTTATGACAAGGGGCAGTAAGGCTATTTCCTCTGAATATAACATTCCTCTTGATATAAACTGGAGCAGCGACTTTGAGTATAAAAAAACAAAGTCAAATCAGTTCAAGTTCTTTCTGGAACCGGTAACGGCGGCTCGAAGCTGTCCGGAAGGAAAAAGCAGCGATTTCGGATACTGGTCTGACAGCTTTGTATATGATGACGGCAGCGATGACCGCATAATAACTTTTTCCGTTCCGCTTATATATGAAAAAACGGTTTACGGAGTTACCGGAATAACGCTTTCCTGCACAAAGGTCAGCAAAATACTCAAAATGGATACTTTTGACGGTGGGATCATTCTTTTGAGTTCAAAAAATTATTCAAAAGGCGAAGACTTGACAGGTATGATACAGGCGGTAAACGGTATTCAGTCGGTCAAAAAGGTTACGCCAGGAAGCCAGATAAAGCTTACCCGTGAAGATAATTCCGGCATTGTTTATTCTGCCGGCGGTTTTGAACTTGATGACGGGAAACCCTGCTGTGCGGCTGCTGTTGTCAGTCTTTACGGTGATGATGCGTATTTCGGCGAAAACGACTGGTATGTTGTTTCGGTCAAGGGCAGAAACAGCGTTTACAGCGCGTATGAATATACCTTAAAGCGGCTGAATATTACCATGGCAATAATTTTTGCAACGGGTGCAGCTGCGATTATCATAATATCATTTACAGCGATAAAAAGCTTTGCAGGATTCCGTGACGCCATAATCGGACTTTCCGAAAACGGCAGGCCTGAAAAGGAGTATTCCTCAAAAAATGAAGATCTTACAGAGCTTTACGAGCTTTTCAGCAATATGGTCGAAGAACGCCGCGAAGCTCTGCTGACATACGAGGGAGAACACGAGCTTTGCTCAATTGCCCTAAAATCCTCCAACAGCAGCCTCTTTGAATATGAGAATGAAGAAGATCTGTTTATGATCTATCACTTTGACGAAGACAAGAAAAGCTGCTTTTCTCGCAGAAGTATGTACCGTAATTTCCGCAAACTCGTAATGGAGGGTGAAGTCTGTCCCGAGGAGGATATCAATACAGTTATAGCATTCCTTGACGGACGGATGAACGAGCCGTTCAGAGCAAGGTTTTATACAAAGAATAATGAAATACGCTGGAATTATGTTTCAGGCAAGGCAATAATGGATAATAACGAGGTTGCCAGAGTTGTTGCCTGTGCGCAGAATATCACCGACATAGTTCTTGAAGAGCAGCGTTTGCAGGCATTGAGCAGCCGCGACAAGGTAACGGGCTTCTATGAAGCAGACTACGGTTATATGCTTGCAAAGAAGCAGGCTCTTGAAAATGACGGAAGATTTGCGCTTGCTATTGTTTCGCTGAAAAATGTCAACGAGTTCATAAGGAGCGAAGGTTCATATTATTTCAACGGCGTTATGGAGGAGATCGCAAATATTCTCCGTTCGTTTGAATCCGAATGTGATATAATCTGGAGAATGTCGGTATCGGATATTGCAATATATATTCCGAACAAGGATGAAACTGAGTATATCGACTCGTTTAATAATGCGCTTTCATATATTGACAGAGTGTATTTCTCCGAAAATGATCACTCGATTTTTTGCGGAATAGGTATTTTCCGCGGCGGAAAAGGCGAGCAGTTTGCGGAAGCTGTTGACAATGCGCGACTTGCAAGCCTTGCAGCGGAAATGCCGACATATTCGCGCATTACATATTACAGCGACGCGCAGTTCGATCTTTCTGTGCGTTCAAAGCTCACCGCTGTGGCAAGCTATGAGTCGAGCGCAGGTATAACCGAACTTGAAAACGGTTATAACACGACCGAAAATATGGTTTCCTATACCATTAATATGCTTGAAAAGTCGAAGAATTTGACTAAGGCGATAGATATTATCTTCTGCAAGATAGGCCGTGTGCTTGACCTTGAAAGGATCGCGTTCTTTGATATGAACCGCGAACGCAAGTCTGTCCGTGTTTTCCGTCAATGGAGCAGCTACGGAAAGAAAAAGATAATCGACAGCGCATTTTCGCTTGACAGCGGTTTTGACGAGCTTGTTGAGCTGCTTTCGGCAGGCGAAAATGTTTTGGCAGATAAGAATTTCTATGTTTCTTCGAACGAGCTTTCGGCGTTTATCGCTATGCTTAGGGAAAACGGAAAGCTGCTTATTACTCCTGTTTCCTATCACGGAGTTCCTTATGCATTTCTTGTTTTCTGCGTCGTAGAAAGAGAAACGCCCGAAGGTGCGATAAAGTCAATGGCGGAGCTTTCGAGAGTTATTTCCGCACAGGTCATCTCGTCAAGAACGGCTTCGGAAAATGTTGCGCGAAGCGAATTCTTCTCAAAAATGTCGCATGAGATAAGAACGCCTATGAACGCTGTAATGGGCATAACGCAGATACTTCTTGACAGCGGCGATCTGAGCGATGAAACACGGGATTATATCGAAAAGATCGACAGTTCCTCGCACTATCTGCTTGAACTTATCAACAGCAATCTTGAACTTTCCAAAATCGAAAGCGGCAAGATGACCGTCAACAGCGTTCCGTTTGACCTGCAGTCGCTTATTGACGACACCGAAACGATAATCCGCGTTCAGACCGAGCAGAAGGGATTGTATTTCGCTGTTGAGGGTACTATCAAGCACCGCTATGTATTCGGTGACAGTCTGAAGCTTCGTCAGGTGCTTATAAACATACTCGGAAACGCGCTTAAATTCACATCGCACGGCGGAATAACGCTTACGGTAAACGAAGAGGGCGCTGATAACCTAACAGTCGATCTGCATTTTTCCGTTAAGGATATGGGCATTGGCATTAGCCACGAAAATATCGAGAAGATATTTGATTCGTTTGAACAGCTTGGCGGAAAGATTACCGCAAAATACGGCGGAACGGGTCTTGGTCTTGCGATAAGCAGCGCCTATGTTTCGATGATGGGCGGAAAGCTCTCGGTCGAGAGCGAGCTTGGAAAGGGTTCGGAATTCTATTTTGATATCAAGCTTCCGATCGCGGACAAATCCAAGGTCGAAACCGAGGAATCGGAGAATTCCGAGGTCGTTATCGAGGGCAGGCGTATCCTTCTTGCGGAGGATGACGAGATGAACCGTATGATAGCAGTCAAGCTGCTTGAAAATGACGGATTGATAGTCGAAACTGCCGAAAACGGTGAAATTGCGGTACAGAAGTTTGCAGATTCGGAAGAAAAGCATTATGACGCGATATTTATGGATATCCGTATGCCGATAATGGACGGACTTGAAGCGACGAGGAAGATACGCAGTCTTGACCGTCCCGATGCGAGAACCGTGCCGATCGTAGCGCTTACGGCAAATGCGTTTGATGAAGATATGAAGAAATCCGCACAATGCGGTATGAACGGACATCTTTCAAAGCCGATAGACATCAAGCAGATACGCAAGATCCTCAGGGCAACATTAAAAAAATAAATTAAGGTGATCGCACAAGTCATTACGGCTTGTGCGATTTTGGGTGAAAAATGAAAAGTAAAAATAAAGCTATAATATATATTATTTGTTCGGCGTTCTGCTTTGCGGTGATGAACGCTTCGATCCAGCTTTCGGGAGAACTGCCGTTCATTCAGAAAGTGTTTTTCCGCAACTTTATTGCAGCGATAGCGGCGTTTATCGTGTTGAAGAAGAACCACATAAAAATTGGCTGCAAAAAGGAAAACAGAATATATATGTTCCTTCGGGCATTTTGCGGAACGCTTGGAATGCTCTGCAATTTCTATGCGATAGAACATCTTATGCTTGCAGACGCGTCAATGCTGAACAAAATGTCGCCGTTCTTTGCAGTCGTTTTCTCGGCGATAATTCTAAAGGACAAGCCGACCGTATTTCAGCTTTGCGCCGTTCTGACTGCATTTGTGGGAAGTCTTTTCATCATTAAGCCGAGCTTTGCAAATGCGGAGTTTTTTCCGTCAATGATAGGCTTTTTGGGAGGACTCGGAGCAGGCGCGGCTTATGCTTTCGTAAGCAAGCTCGGACGAGGCGGAGAAAAAGGCCCTGTCATAGTGTTATTTTTTTCGGTGTTTTCCTGTGTTTCGGTGCTGCCGTATATAATATTCAATTTCGTGCCGATGACAGCGTTCCAGACAGCAATGCTGCTTCTGACGGGATTTGCCGCAGCAGGCGGACAGTTCTCCATAACCGCTGCATATACCCATGCACCTGCCCGTGAGGTTTCCGTTTTCGATTACACGCAGATACTTTTTTCAACTGCACTCGGCTTTTTCCTATTCGGTCAGGTTCCCGACAAATGGAGCTTTGTCGGCTACGGCATAATTATTGCCGCGGCTGTCGCAATGTTCATTTATAACAACAGAAAAGCTGTAAAATGAAATATGTTAAGATTTATATTGCAAAAATATGTCGAAAAATAAAATATAAACTTTAAATTTGCAGGATTCAGTATAAAATCCTGCAAAAGCTATTGACAAAAATGCATTTGTATGTTATCATAGTTTTGTCAGCTTGAAAAATAAAGATTTTTGAAAGGAGTGCGGCAATGTCAGGTTCAAAGGCTCTTATAATTTCACAGAATGAAGAAATGCGCGATAATCTTGCATTGACGGTGAAGTCCTGCGGATTTGAATTTATTTCCGTTTCGGACGGCAGCGGCGCAAGAAGCACCGTCACCGCAGGCGAATTTGACCTGATAATCCTCAATACTCCGCTTGCAGACGAATACGGACTGGAGCTTGCGGCTTATATAATGGAAAATACCGCAAGTGCGCTTATCGTTACGGCTGCACAGAAAAATTATGATGAGATTTTTCGTAAAATAGGCGATAAGGGCTGCTATATACTCTCAAAGCCGTTCACAAAGTCTGTTCTTGTTCAAGCTATAAATTTCACGGTTTCTGCAAGGAATATGCTGCTCAAAAATGAAAAGGAGCGCATGGAGCTGGAGAAAAAGCTCTATAATCTCAAGCAGATAAACCGCGCAAAATGCGTACTTATTCAGTATCTCAGAATAACCGAGGAGGACGCTCACAGGCAGATACAGAAAAGAGCAATGGATCAGCGTGTTCCCGAGGTTGAGGTTGCGCTTGATATTCTGAAAGCGTCTGAAATGTAAGGGAGCGTCTTTATGCGCTGTACCAAAGTGCAGGGAATTGGCAATGACTACATCTATGTCAACTGTTTTAACGAAACAGTCGAAAATCCCGAAGAGGTTTCGATAAAGGTCAGCGACCGCCACTTCGGAATTGGCGGTGACGGTCTTGTGCTTATCATGCCTTCCGACAAGGCGGATTTCCGAATGAGAATGTTCAACGCCGACGGTTCGGAGGGAATGATGTGCGGAAACGCCACGCGCTGCATCGGCAAATATGTCTATGACAACAAGCTCACCGACAAGACCGATATAACCCTTGAAACGAAAAGCGGAATAAAATATCTGACGCTCCACCCTGAAAACGGCAAGGTCAAGACTGTTGACGTTGACATGGGCGAGCCGATACTTGAACCTAAAAAGATACCGATGATAGCAGACGGCAGCAGCTTTGTCAACAGACCGATAAACGTAAACGGCAGGTATGTAAATATCACAGCGGTTTCAATGGGAAATCCCCATGCGGTCATATTTACAAAGAAGATAGATGAGCTTGACCTTGAAAAAATAGGCCCCGACTATGAAAACAACCCTGTCTTCCCCGAGCGCGTTAATACGGAATTCTGCGAGATAATTGACGGAAACACGATAAAAATGCGCGTCTGGGAGCGCGGTTCGGGAGAAACATGGGCCTGCGGAACGGGTGCCTGCGCTTCGGCAACGGCGGCTGTACTGAACGGTTTCTGCAAAAAGGACGAGCCGATAACCCTTATGCTTCGCGGCGGAAATCTCACCATTACATACCGAAGTGACGGTCATATCATCATGAGCGGAGCGGCTGAAACCGTATTTGAGGGTGAGATCAAACTTTGATTAAGGAAGTGTAAAAATGGCTTATATTAACGAAAATTTTTTGAAGCTTAAAGAGAATTATCTTTTTATTGATATTGCAAAGCGTCTGAACGCTTACCGCGAGAAAAATCCCGATAAAAAGCTTATCAGAATGGGTATCGGTGATGTTACAAAGCCGCTTGCGCCTGTTGTTGTTGAAGCGATGAAAAAAGCTGCCGATGAAATGGGCAGACCCGAAACCTTCCGCGGCTATGAGGACAGCGGAAAGGGCTATGATTTTCTCCGTGAAGCAATTTCCGGATATTATAAAGATAAGCTTGGCGCGGATGTTCCGCCCGATGAAATACTTATCAGCGACGGAGCAAAGAGCGACTGCGGAAATATCGTCGATATTTTCAGCAGCAAAAACAAGATCCTGATAACCGATCCTGCATATCCCGTTTATGTTGATTCCAACACAATGAGCGGAAAGGAGATAATCTACGCTTCCTCAAACGAGGAGAACGGATTTGCCGCAATGCCTGATGAGAGCGTTGACTGCGATATCATCTATCTCTGCTCGCCGAACAACCCGACCGGTTCGGTCTATACAAAGGAGCAGCTCAAAGTCTGGGTGGATTATGCGATCAGAAAGAATGCAATCATCATCTTTGACAGCGCTTATGAGGCGTTTATCCGTGACGAAAACCTTGTAAGGAGCATTTTCACCGTTGAGGGTGCAAGAAAATGCGCTATCGAGATATGCTCGCTTTCCAAAACGGCAGGTTTCACGGGAACTCGCTGCGGCTACACCGTTATCCCGAAGGAGCTTGAAGCGCAGACGGAGTCGGGCGAAAAGGTAAATGTTGCAAAGATATGGTCAAGACGTCAGGGAAGCAAGTTCAACGGCGTTTCCTATCCTGTTCAGAGAGCAGCGGAAGCTGTTTTCACCGAGGAGGGACAGAAGCAGACACACGAAGTCATCGACTACTATATGGAAAATGCTCGTATTATGATTGAAACCTGCGACGAGCTTGGCATCAAATACACAGGCGGCAAGAACTCCCCGTATATCTGGCTCAAATGCCCCGACGGAATGGGCAGCTGGGAATTTTTCGATTATCTGCTCAATGAGATACAGGTCGTTGGCACTCCCGGCGAAGGCTTCGGCCCGAACGGCAAGGGCTGGTTCAGACTGACAGCCTTCGGAACAAAGGAGAATACTGTCGAAGCAATGAACAGACTTAAATCGCTGTTGAAAAAATAAAAAATCCCGGGAAGACACAGTGAAATGCTCCCCTTTTGTTAGACAATGTGGTATAATAAAGATAAGCCAAAATT
>CAMJES010000048.1 GCA_946404705.1 uncultured Ruminococcus sp.
ACCACCGAGATCTACACTCTTTCCCTACACGACGCTCTTCCGATCTCATTCCGCATTGTTCAAGCAAGGATTTATAATAATCAACACGCTTTTTATTTATAACGGGCGAAAGACCGTAGGTTTTGTTTTTATTATCGGAAAGCGCCATATTTTCAAGTATCGTCAGACTTCCGCAGGTACCCATTTTAGGGTCTTGAAGAACACGCCCGATAAATCTTGCACGTTTATATTCGCTCACCTTTGTGATATCATTTCCCTCGAAAATGACCGAGCCGCTGTCCGGCTGCATAGTTCCGCAGGCAAGGTTCAAGAGCGTTGTCTTGCCGCTTCCGTTCGAACCTATCACCGAAATGAAGTCGCCCTTTTCAACCTTGAAGCTGAAGCCGTCAAAAAGCTTGTTTTCGTCAACTGTTCCTGCGTTGAACGTCTTAACAATGTTATTTAGCTGAAGCATCGGACGTCCTCCTTCCCTTTATACCGAAACCGTTGCTGAAAACGAGTGCTGCTGTGAATATAAGCGCCATTAAAAGCTTTAAATATTCCGTAGGCAGTCCGAGCGCAAGAGCAATCGACAGACAGCCTTTGTAAAGTATCGAGCCTAAAACTACCATTGTCGTTGCTTTCATAAACGTAACCTTTTTAAACACGCTCAAACCGATGATTACGGAAGCAAGCGCAAGAACTACCATTCCAACGCCCATCTGCTGGTCAGCGGAGCCTTTCGACTGCGCAACGACCGAGCCTGCAAGCGCAGCAAAGCCGTTTCCTATCGCAAGTCCGAGTATCTTTGAAACGCCGTTGTCCTGACCGAGCATTGTAACGAACTTTTCGTTGTCGCCCGTTGCGCGGAGAAGAAGTCCCGACTTTGTTTTAAGATAAAGGTCAAGTATGATTTTACATATCACAACAAGGATAAGCGAAACGATAGTCGTTCTGAGGTAGTAACCGCCGATGCTTTCGGGTATAAGCGCGCCGAGCGAGCTGTTGAAGATGGTGTCCTTGTTGAAAAATGTTGCGATAGCCTTTCCGCCCGTGCCTTTGAGCAGCATAACGAGGTTTATCGAAAGGCAGCCTGTATAAATAAGTATTCCGCAGAGAAGCGGACGTATTTTCAGCTTAACGTGAAGCAGTCCGGTTATCGTTCCTGCCGCCATTCCCGCAGCGAAAGCGATAAGCAGGCAGAGCCACGGATCAACGCCCTTCATTATAAGTATTCCCGAGAGTATCGCACCGAGCGGAAACGTTCCGTCAACGGAAAGGTCGGGGAAATCAAGTATACTGTAAGTGATATAAACTCCGAGAGCCATTAATGCGTACATCAGACCCTCTTCAAAAGTTACTATAAGAATATTTAGGATAACGCTCATATATTTCCTCCGTAAAAATTTCGGTTTCGCAGCTTAAAGCGCCGGAATTTTTTCTTTTCCGGTGCTTTAAGCTGCGAAGCGTAGGGAATACCGCCATAAAGAGCGACAGTTCCCAAAGCTTCGCAGTAAGTTTGATTTTACAAAATCATATTATTCTTCGGAAGCGCCTGTTGTTACCTTTTCAGCGTTTGCATAAGATTCGGGAAGTTCAATTCCGAACTGTGCAAGAACATCGGTGTTAACTACCGGTGTACCCTCGGAAATTGTACCAACTGCCATTGTCTGGGGGTCTTTTCCGTTAAGAACATCAAGAGCCATCTGAGCTGTTTTTTCGCCGAGTGCAACATAGTCAATGCTGATAGAAGCGATGCAGCCGTTGATGACCTGCTCGATCTCGGAGCCGTAAACGGGAACGTTTGCAGCATTTGCCTTTTCAAGAAGAACGGAAAGGTTGCTTACAACGTTGTTATCGGTGAAGTTGTTGATGCAGTCAACCTTTGAAGCAAGTGTTGCTGCAGCCTGCGGAATATCTGCTGCGCCCTGAACGCCCTGAGATTCGATTGTGATTCCCTGTGTTTCTGCAACAGCTTCAAGTGTAGCAAGATGTGAAACGGAGTTTGCTTCGGAGGTCGTGTAAAGAACACCGATAGTCTTAACATCGGGCTGGAGAGCCTTGATAAGAGCGACCTGAGCGTCAAAGTCAAGAACGTCCGATGTGCCTATGCAGTTCTTTGAGCCTGCGTCAAGGCTTTCAACAAGTCCTGCTGCAACGGGGTCGGAAACTGCTGTGAAGATAACAGGAGTCTGTGAATTCTGTGTTGCGGAATAAGCGGAAACTGCGGCAGGAGTTGCAATAGCAAAGATAAGGTCATAGTTCTTTGACGCCATATTCTTTGCAATAGAGTCGCAGGTCGCGCTGTCGAAGTTGCCGTCCTGACGGTCGATAGTGATCTTGTCAGCGATAGCGCTTGCCTTAAGTCCGTTTTCGATACCCTGATAGCAGTTATCAAGTGACGGATGGCTTCCGAACTGGATAACGCCGATAGTGTAGCTGTCCTTTTCTGCAGCAGCGCCGTCAGCTGTGTCGTTTGAAGCTGTGCTTGTTGAAGAACAGCCTGCGAAAGCAAGTGCCATTGCGGCTGTCATAACGCCAGCCAGTACCTTTTTCATTTTCATAATTATCTCTCCTTAAAATTTATAATAAACCGAATTTACACGGTTTAAAACAAAATAAAAAAGTCCTGCCCCCAAAAACAAGGGGCAAGACTGAATATCCTGCGGTACCACCCAAATTCGCCCGAAAAACGGACGCACTCAAAGGCATTGTAACGTATGCCAAGCGTTCTTCCTACTGAATTTCTCGTTCGGTCGACCCTCATAAGTCCATTCATCGGTATATACGCACCGCAATTCCACCGCCTGCGGCTCTCTGAAAGCGAATTGATGCCGACTACTACTCTTAATCATCGGTTTAACTATTAACAAACTTTAATATAACATATTTTTTCGGTGTTGTCAAGGGTTTATCGCAAATTTTGCGTAAATCAATCATCAAGGCAAGCGTCAAGCGCTTCGATAATGCCGTGCTTGTCCATTTTCTGACCGATAAATACAAGCTTTATCTCACGATCGCCGTAGATCTCGTCCCAGTCCTCGGCAATCTCGGGATACTGCTTCAAAAGGCGTTTTCTCTCCTTTTCGGGAGCACAAGCAAACCACTTTCCCGATTCGGTAGCGTTTATCTGAACGCCTGCCTGCTCAAAAACATAAGCATTATCGCGGTCGTCCGAGAACCAGAGCATACCCTTGCAGCGGATGATTGACTTTGGCCAATTCTCGATAAATGCGCCGAGTTTTTCCTGGTTAAACGGTCTGCGGCGGCGGTAAACGAAAGTACCTATGCCGTATTCCTCAGCTTCGCCCTCTTCGTGGTTGTGGTCGTGATGATGTCCGCAGCTGCAGTTGCCGAACTCGTCATATTTATGCTCGTGATGTTCGTGTTCGTCATGCTCATGGTCATGATCGTGACGTTCGTGGTCATGTTCATCGTGGTCATGGTCGTGATGATGATCATGCTCGTCCTCATCATCAACGCCCTCTTCATAAGCCTTTGCCCAGCCTGCGGAGGTAACAGCCTCCTCAAAATCGTATGATTTTGTATCGAGGATATCGGAAACCGCTACTTGACCGTAGCTTGCTTCGATAATTCTTGCCTTAGGCTGGAGAGTTTTTATCATTGCCTTAACTCTTCCGAGCTGGTCGGGAGTTACCTTATCGACCTTGTTGAGGATAATGGTCGTGCAGAATTCTATCTGCTGAATAAGAAGATTTGCGATATCCTCTTCGCCGATATCATCTGCAAGCAGGTCATCACCGCAGCCGAATTCGCTTGCCATTCTGAGCGCGTCAACGACCGTAACGATATTGTCAAGGCGGCAGATAGCAGGATAACGCTTGTCCACCTTGCCTTCAAGAACGGAGATAGACTGTGCGATAGGCAGCGGTTCGCAAATTCCGCTTGCTTCGATAAGGATATAGTCAAACTTGCCTGTTTCGATAAGGTCGGTTATCTGGTTCATAAGGTCAACCTTGAGCGTACAGCAGATACAACCGTTGGAAAGCGGAACGAGGTTGTCATCCTTCTGTGTAACCGCGCCGCCCTTCTGGATAAGCTCTGCGTCGATGTTCACCTCGCCGATATCGTTGACGATAACAGCGGTTTTATAACCCTCCTGATTATTCAGAACGTGGTTGATAAGCGTAGTTTTTCCTGCGCCGAGGTAGCCCGTAAGCAGCGTGATCGGTACGATAGGTCTTTTTGCCATATATATCATCCTTTCAGAATTTTTCGCATAATATATATTTTATCACAAAGGACAATATTTTACAAGTATTTTCACATTTATTTCACCAAAATTATTGAAACAAAAACAGCGGTCGAGTTTTTCAACCGCCGTTTATCTCTGAATTTTTTACCCCATACATCATTTTGAGCAGCTCTGTTCCCGTTTTTGTTCGGAAAACCTTTTCCTTAAAGGTACATATACTCTCCGCACTCAATTCATCTTCATAAGCATTTACAAGAAAATCCGCTTCAAGCAATATCTGCCAATCTGCGCCGTCCACGCCCGTATAGGTATGATGATGTCCGATAAGAAAGCATACTCTCTCCGTTTCATCGGGCGTGACCTCAGGAAAGCTTTTCAGCATTTCACGCGCATAAGCAGGACCTTCCTGCTCTTGGAGCTTTCCGTCACAGCGTCCGTACTTCTCCTCACTCGGACGAATGCCTATATCGTGCATTATTGAAGCTATATCAAGTATTTTCTGCGTTTTCCCGTCAATTTCTTCAAGTGTTCCTATAAGGTGAGCGTATTCGAAAACCTTTGTGAAATGCTGTATTCTCTTCGGGTCGCCGCCGTTAAATTCCGCCATTTTCATTATGAGTTTTTCGTTAAGCATAAGTTTCTCCTATAAAATAAAAAGCTTCCGCAGGACATTATCTTCACAATGTCCTTGCAGAAGCCTCTTTGCGTATTAATTAAGCTTATCTAACCTGATCTTCATAAGAACATCTGAGAGCAGCTTCGTTAAGGCACCAGTTGAGGCACTGGTCATCAGGGTCATATTCCTTGCACTTAGCGAGCATTTCATCAACATTCTTGTCAAATTCTTCATCGGATGTAGAGTAGATTGCTCTCCATGAATAGTCAATGATACATTTTGCGACCTGCTGCCATACAACCTTGAGGTCGTCGGACTGAGCGGATTCAGCATAAGGAGTTGCAAGAGAAACCTTGTAGTTAACTGTGTTCATATATTCCTGAGAATTGTAGCAGCCTGTACGTTCTCTCCAGTCGGAAAGGATATCGTATGTTGCATCGGAACGTCTGCTCTTCCAGTTTTCACAGTTGTATGTTTCACCGTTGGAATCGGGGTTGGAAGCATCTCTTGTCCAGGTTGTGTTGTTGACCTGGAACGTACCTTCATCGAATGTACCGCCGCCCCATTCATCCGGCATCTTTGTGCCCTTCTTGTCCTTGTAGCAGGTTTCGCCGAATTCTGTGAAGCAGGTGTTGCCCTCTTCATCATAGTACCAGCAAAGATCCTTAGGACCATACCAGTATGTCATATATCCCTCGGGAGTTGCAAGGTAGTTGATGATAGCCATGCAAAGCTCGGGATATTCAGTCTTTGAGCCAATAGTCCATACTCTGTTACCACCGAGAACGTTCATACCGTAGCAGAGAGGTGTTGCATCTTCGGGAACAACAGGATACATAGCCTTGCCTGCTGTGAGATGTTCTTCTGTGTTATAAAGCTGTGAACCGGCGTAGTCAAAGATGGAGAAGAATGTACCGCCGGCGGTAACCTTTTCAGCCATTTCGTTATATGTCTGTGTCATAGAGTCGGGGTCGATAAGACCTGCCTGATAGAGTCTGTTAAAGAACTTGAGCGACTTCATATAAGGGCCGTCCAACTCACGGGCATCGTAGTATTTGCCGTTTTCAACATCATAAAGACCGAAGCCCATTTCATCGTAGCCCCAGTAGCAGGTTGCAAATGCCTTTACATACATTACCATGTTGCCGTCCCAGTCGGGCCAAAGCGAAGTTGCGTATGTTTCGCTGCCTGTTTCATCGGTCGGGCAGATCTCCTTCATTGCAACCATAAGGTCATAGAAATCGTCAAGAGTCTTTACTTCGGGATAGCCGAGTTCCTTATAAAGATCGTAACGAACGTCCATTGTATAGAAGAACGCTTCGTGATCCGAGGGGTCAGTCGCAACGTTATGGCCGAAGCCGAAAACAGTTTCGCCTGCACCGAAGGAATCGCTGAGCTGAGCATTGTTCTGGAGAGCATAGGGCATATGCTCCTTTATGTAAGGACCGTAATCGGAAAGGATATCATCTTCATTCCAGTCGAAGAGAAGTCCTTCGAGTGCAGCTCTCTGATAGTTTGTGCCTGTTGAACCGAAAATAACGAGGTCGCCGAGGTTGCCTGCTTCCATTCTTGTATCGAATGCACCGTCAGCTTCGGGGATGATCGTAATTTCGCAGTTGAACTTATCCTTTAAGATCTTTGCAAACCAACCTGTGAGCTTACCGGAATAGTTAGCAAGCTGGCTGTAAGCTGTAAGCTGAATGGTTTCGTCGCCGTAAAGCTCGGAGAATGAAGGAACACCGCCTGACGAAGCTGCATCTCCGCCGGCAGTTGTTTCATCGCCATCGGAACCTGCCTCGGCAGCTGCTGTTGTGTTTGCAGTTGTTGTGCTGCTGTCGCCGCCGTTTGAACAGCCTGCGAATGAAGCAGCCATTGCCAGAGCCAGAACTCCGGCTGCAATTCTCTTGAATTTCATATTCTCTCTCCTTTTGGGAATTTGCGCATTGGCGGAAAAACTCCGCCTTTGCAATCGTTTACACTCTGTAATACAGATATACAGAGAAAAATATTTACAATTTGATTATAACATTTTTCCCTTATTAAAACAATGCAAATATTATATAATAATACCGTCATGCTTTTGTAAAATATAAACAAAAGCCCGTCCGATATTTTTACAATACCGAACGGGAAGAATTTGCATTTTAGTTTAGCTTAGCTATTCTTTTTCTTAACAACTACAACAACTACAACAGCAACAACGATAACTGCAGCAACAACAGCAATGATAACGCCAACGTTGGAGGAAGAAGATGCCTCTGTCTGTGCTTCAGCAGGAGCAGCAGCTTCGGTTTCTGCAACTGTTGTTTCAGCTTCTGTAACTGCTTCTGTTTCAGCCTCGGTAGCCGCTTCTGTTTCTGCCTCTGTTTCTGCCTCTGTTTCTGCCTCTGTTTCAGCTTCGGTTGCTTCTGTTACAGCTTCAACGCCTGTGCCGGAAACTGTGAACTGGATCTCGATGGAGTTCTCGGGCATCATATAACCGAAAAGTCCGTCCTGTTTGCCAAGATCTTCGTTCCAGATGTTGATGCACATAGGGCTTACATAAGTTGTCTCATCAGGGCTAAGATAAGCCTCATCAAATGTGTACTTAGTGTTTCCATCCATAACAACCTTAACATCGGAGAATGTGATGCCTGCGTCAAGAGGGATATCTGTGGAAACGAAAAGAAGGTTAAGTGTTTCGTCCTCACCGAAGTCAAAATCGGTCACGGATACTGTGTATGTACCGTCGCATGTGATCTCAGCGTCTGTGAAAACGCCGCCCTTGGTAACTGCTTTGTTTCCGGGGTTTTCCCAACCTGTGAGCTGGTCAAAATATACCATACCGTCATCGGAAACTACACCCTGTCCGTATTGAGTGTCATTCCAAGCATTTCTGAAAGTATAGCTTGCAGACTGAACGCCGATATATGCGTGGTAGGATACTTCATCGGCGGATGTTGGGATAGCAAGTGCAGATAATGCCATAACTGCTGCACAAGCTGCGCTTAAAAGCTTTGAAAATTTCATAACTATTTCCTCTCCTAAAAAAATGTAATTGTATTTTTCTGCATCTTTGTAATGCATTACATATAATATAGCACAGTTTATTCCACTTGTCAATTAGAATTTTTCACAAATTATCTAAAGTAAAAGCCGTTTTTTCATATTTCGCCGTTTTCCTTCTTCAATCGTGTTTTTTTTACCCAAAACAATGCTAATTCACATTATATAATCAAAATAATAATATTTTATTCATTTACATTTGGTAAAATTAAAACAATAGTATTCAATTATTCCGAGCTTATTGCGCATAATGACCGAAAACTGCCGCAATGCCCTATCCCAAAACGAAATATGGTATTTTTTCGGATTTGAGTTTAAATTAATAGACGATTAATTAGTTTGTTCATATTCCATAAAGCTATCAAAAGGAGATTCCTATGGCAAAAAGAAAGCTTATCGGTGTTTTGGCATCCAATCCCGAGGGGGAATACAGCAATCGTGTTTTGGACGGAATACTCGCACAATGCCGCCAATATGACTATGATGTCGCTGTTTTCACCTCGCTTGTTCAGGTCTGCCACCCCTTCGAGAATTATCTCAGGGGCGAATTGAATATCTTTGAACTTATCAATTTTGATATGCTTGACGGAATAATCATACCTTCTATCCTGCTTTCCGAAAATGAACATTACGATACGCTTGACAAGATCATGACTTTTATAAAGTCAAAAACGGATAAGCCTATTGTACTTGTAGATTTTCCGTATAAGGATTATCCGATAGCCACGACCGATGACCGATCTGCCTTTTCTGTTATTGCCGAACATATCCTTGATGTACATAAATGTGATCCCGAAAAAGTTTATTTTCTTACCGGAATGAAGGAGTATGAGGTTTCAAATAAGCGTCTTAACGGATTTTTGGATGTTTACAAAAAACGCGGCTTAAAAATATCGGAAGATAATATCTTCTACGGTGATTTCTGGTACAGCAGCGGCGAAGCTCTTGCCGACCGTATCGCATCGGGCGAACTGCCTATGCCGCAGGCCGTTCTCTGCGCAAGTGACCATATGGCGATAGGACTTGCCACACGGCTCACCGAGAAAGGCATAAAGGTTCCCGAGCAGGTCATCGTTACCGGATATGACGCAACGCTTGAAGCAGCACTTAACAATATTTCTATCACAACATACACTCCCGATGTTTCCACAGCATCAGCAAAGGCTGTTAATATACTGCACACCATGATCGAACCGGACAAGCCCGTGTTTGATCCGCCCGAATTTCCCGAAACCGGTCTAAAGGTATGCGCAAGCTGCGGCTGTCGGGAAAACTATAATTATCTCAGAAAAAGGCTTTACAACTCGCTTTATGTCGTTAACCATAATTATCATGACGGCGAACTTGCAAACTCGGAAATAGACATCGGAATACTGCTCAACAGCTATATGCTTGAAGATCTCACAAGTGCAGACAGCATCAATGACGGGCTCCAAAGGATAATTAGCAAGACCTATCTGCTTGCACCTTTTGACAGATTATATCTCTGCCTTAACGAAAACCTGCTCGATACATCGGAACAGCAGATAGATGGCTATCCCGATAAAATGATCCTTGCCGAATATTTTGATCTTAACCCCGAAAAAATTAAGGAAACCTTTGCAGGCTTTGACTTTGACCGTGCCTTTGATACAAAGATCATGCTGCCAAGACTTGCAGAGGAGCGTGACGAACCTTCCGTTTTCTACTTCTTCCCCGCCCATTTCAACGAATTCTCTATGGGTTACGCAGTTATGGAAGCAAGACTGTCGCTTAATAAAAAATTGAATACAGTCTTGGTCAACTGGATGAGAAACGTCAACAACTGCCTTGAGATGCTGCGTATCCGCGAGGAGATCGTCAAGTTCTCCGAACGTGACGCAATGACGGGACTTTTCAACCGCCGCGGAATGGATGTTCATCTGCGCGAGCTGTTCGGCAAAGCAAAACCGGGAGATAATGTTATCGTTTTTGTCATAGATATGGACGGACTGAAGACAATAAACGATACCTACGGCCACAGCGAGGGCGATTACGGCATAAACTCCATTGCGGCAGCAGTCAGCAGCGTCACAAGGAACAACGAGATCTGCGTCCGTGCAGGCGGAGATGAATTCTATATGATAGGCATCGGAAGCTACTCGGCGATAGATCAGGTCATACGTCCCGAGCGTCTTGCGCTTGCTCTTGCCGAGATAAACAAATCCTCGGGAAAACCGTATGAAATATCGGCGAGCATCGGTTCAGCCATGCATATTTTCACTCCCGATTTCAACATTGAAGATCTTCTCGAAGAAGCCGATGAAATGATGTACAAGAATAAATCACGCAGAAAAAAGCAGAGAAAAGCATAATACTAATCTTTAATCAACCGTAAGACTAAATCCTCGGCTATAATGCGTCCACTCTGCGTCAAACTCCTTAGAAAGGCATCAAGCATTTCGTCATACTAATTCCAAACCGTTCTATAGACAAAGACGACAGATAGAATAATCCAAGTCAAGGAAGACGACCGCAGGCAGGCTGCCGCCTGTCAAGGGAGTCTGACGCAGAATTGGATTATTATATCCGAGTATTTAGTCTTACGGTTGGTTTGGA